>NZ_PDZH01000239.1 GCF_002735695.1 Chitinimonas sp. BJB300 | reverse complement strand
ATGCAGCCTCACAGCTTGCTTGCGCCTTTCGTGCTGTTCTTGCCGCGACAGCTTGCGTCCGTCTTCTTTGTCCATTTCTATCAGTTGGGGGCGGACACCAATAAATCAACCCTTAGTTGCCGGGTGAGTATGGACGCCGCGTCACTCATTTTTCCAATAGAGGTAATGATCACATAGCTGCTAAATGTGCCAATTGATAATTCGGGGTGCATTTAAACAAACAACAAAAATGTGTTAGGTACATCCAATTAAGCACAGTAAAATAGCTTGAATTAATCACCGTAAATCAATATGATTAAAAAATAGGAAACTGTAGGGATGTAGGAGATAAATATGGCACAAGCTGAAACCAAAGTGGTCACAGCACACCTCCCCCGCCTCTTAGCCGACAAGATCGACGAGATGGCGACGCGCCTTGATCGTTCACGCGGCTGGATCATGAAACAAGCATTGTCAGCGTGGTTAGATCAGGAAGATGAACGTGATCGTCTGACGCGAGAAGGATTGGCCGACGTGGACAAGGGTAATGTCATTGAGCATTTAGCTGTGCAAGCTTGGGCCGAAAGTCTAGGCACTGACAATCCTTTGCCACTACCAACGGTGCGCTGATGGAAGTCAGGTGGACCAGTAGGGTACTATCCGATCTGGCTAGACTGTATCAATTTCTAGCGCCGGCCAATAAGAAGGCAGCAGCGCGCACCATCCAATCTCTGACAGCGGCACCTCAAAGCCTGATCGCGCATCCTCGCCTAGGGGAGAGGCTTGAGCAGTTTGATCCGCGTGAGGTAAGGCGAATCCTGGTCGGACACTACGAGGTGAGGTATGAGTTGCTGAGAGAAACGATAAATATCGTTCGGCTATGGCATACCCGCGAGGAAAGGTAATGTGCCCCCCCCTCGGGTTTTGTGGAGGCGGTCAGTTCCTGCTTTGATGCCAACGCCCGCACCGTTCCGGCCCATTACCATCGAACAGTGCTTGATGGTCGTAGATAAAGGAATGCGCTGGTTTCAGCATTACTATTCCATTGAGTCCACCGAAAGCGGTAATCGCCTTATCTTGAACTAGGTGGTCGAGTAAGCGCCACGGTACTTAGTCGCCCGCTCTAATCTGACCGATGCAGGCCACTGACTTGTTAACCGGACTTGGTTTGTCGAAATAGGTTAGCGAGCCGACGCCTGTTAAAGATGTCTCCAGCACCTCGGTTACGTAGAGACGCATGCGCCAGCCCCTCGTTGCTCATCGTTGCCTTACGAACTTTCAGGCTTTCAAGTTCAAGCTTACCAACACCGGTAGCTTGCACGCATAACTTGTCGACCTTGCCACTGGCGGAGATGTAACCCGGTCCTGCGGTATGAATCGAAAATTGCTCGCCGTGCCGCTTGCGGCTGTATTCAGGCCAGTTTGTCTTGCGGTAGTGGGGCTTCAGCGGTTTCATCGAACTGGCCTACAACCCGTTTCAGCTAATGCGTTGACGGTGACACTGGGTAAAGCCAGGTGGTAATGGTATCAATGGGGTGAGTCAGCCCATTGACATGCCATCGTCATAGTAATAAATTGGCGCACACTTATGTGTGCATACACTCATGTCGGGTAATTGCTCCACAACCCTCAGGTCATCCATTGTTTATGCACTTTGTTGAATGAATTTCTATTTCTTAATAGAAGGGCATCATGAAACTTAAATTCTCTATTCTTACTTTATTGGTGGTAACCGCCCTAGGCGTCATGGCCGAACCCAATGTGGTAGACAATTCAGAACAGAATGCATCTCGTAAATCGCAATTGGCTACCGGCAAGATGCAAAACACGGGTGAGTCGATCACCTATCGCAACGCGGATGGTAAGGCCCTCTTAGACGATATAGTGATTGGCGACCACAAGGACATTCAACACAATGGTATTAAGCCCTTCGTTGTAAGTGATTGGAGCAAGCAAAACGCTATTCAATCCAAGCAGATTGCGGCCGACAATCATTCCGCTCGAGCTACCCGGTGGCCCAACAATACGGTTTATTACTCCTACGAAGCGCAGTTGTCGCAAAAAGCGCGTGATGCTATTCAGGCCGGTATGAAGCTGATTTCGGACAAAACGGCCGTACGTTTTGTCCAGCGGACCAACGAACCTAACTATGTACGCTTCTTCCGTGACCGTGGCGAAGGTTGTTATTCAAACTTTGGCATGATTGGGGGTATGCAAGAGATATCTATCGATGGTGATTACTGTGAACAGCCAGGCGTTGTTGCACACGAAATAATGCATGCATTGGGCTGGCAACACGAACACATGCGCCCGGATCGTGACGCCTATATCCAGGTACACGACGAAAACATTAAGGTCGATCACCTGGACCAATACATAAAACGACGTTCTGACGAGGTGGACTCTGTAGGTGGTTATGACTACGACTCGATTATGCACTACGCCTCTAAGGCTAATTCTAAAAATGGCCTACCAACGATTGTTCCGCTCAGAAGCGATATTGACCCTGTAAGGTTGGGACAGCGTAAGGACCTGAGCCCAAGTGACGTAGCCTCAATACAGCATTTCTACCCTGGCGATGCGGGCCAAGTAACGCTCAACGCCACATTCAGCGCTCAGCTATTAACCATTGATGAAAATGGTAGCGGTAACCTGACCTTGGATCTGGCTGGTGCCGACCTGGCGGGGGTTCGTTTCTACCCTGATTCAGACAACACACGTGTGATTGCGTATAACGGCATCGATATTCAAGCAGGCCAAAGCAACCAACGTACCGTTCGTGTCACACCGGTTAGGGGCGCCGTCGGTACAGCCAACGTTAAGGTGCGTGTTATTGCCGCCAACGGCAAAGAAGCTACGGCTTCCTTTAAACTAACTGTACTGAAAGACAAGAACGGTGGGGGTGCTGGCAATGGTGGTACGGGTACCATCAGTAAGTACGACCGCAGTGGCAAATACAAGCAGGGTGACATTGTCGACGTCAATGGCAAGCGCTACACCCTCACAGTGCGGGTCAACAACCAGCCAGGTGGCGATTACTGGA
>NZ_PDZH01000238.1 GCF_002735695.1 Chitinimonas sp. BJB300 | reverse complement strand
GACCAACGCAAAGCCATCACCGCCCTGGCCCTCTAGTGCCCGACAGACAAAGCGACCTGCGTCTTTGTCTATCCATTGGAAACGGTCAGTACCGCCACAGCAAGGACAGGGTCGATTGCGCTTGCTGGTAAAGGTGGCTGCTGGCAGGCCCAGCGCTGTCAGAATCGCCGGCCAGCAGCCTTGGGCGGCTTGGCGAAGGGTGTCTTTATCAAGGCGATTCATGTCGTACTCTCCTCATTCAGCGTGTCTTCGCCGTGGTAAAGACGCTTAAAGGAGGCGTTCAGCTGGTCGGCATAGCCATATACGTCCATCGTGTGGGCTTGGTGATAAAGCAGCAGTTCGAGGTAATGGATAAAGCCATCCAGATAGCCACGCGCCCCGCTTTCATCATTCAAGTCAGCATCGGCCATGATCTGGCGCAGCAGACCGCCACCCGCACGCGCAGGGTTGTCGCGTAAGAACTGGACGAAGTGGGCTGCATATTCAGTACCGATGGGATAAGCCACCTCGTAATCTTCAGTCGGCGTGACTTTCCACATAGAAGCTCCCCGACGACTCCGCTTCGGCATATGTACAAAGGGCAGCCATGCCATACGGCCTATGCCGTCAGCGGTCCAGTAGAGGCGACGGTCTGGCATGCTCGGTACAACGGGTTTTACCTTGCGTTTGCGGGTGGACTTCACCGCTTGCGCAATGGGCGTTACGTCCAAGGCGGGCAAGGTCGCTTGTAAAGTTGCAGGCAAGCCGGGGGCTGCCAGCCCGTTTTTAGGGTTGGTTGTTTGGGTTTTCATCGGGTGGGCCTTGCTTAGATCAGGGGCGGGCGGAGATTGGCAGGTTGGGGCTTAGCAAAGGTCATATCGACCTCGGACACGGTGTAGCCTGGTGAGGCCGCCACAATGACTGCAGAACGGCCATGCGCAACCAACAGCGCAGCAAGGGCGCGGGCTTCGGCTTGGGTCGGTAGCGTAGAGACGGGGATAGTGCGAGGGGTAATCAGAGCGCGAAAGGCGCTTAGGATGGACAAAAACATGGGCAATCCTTTGTAGGTTTTCACCCGCTCCCCCATCGCCAAATGAGGGTGGCAGGCACATGGCGGGGTTGGCGAACCGGTACAAAGGAAACCGGCATACCCGAAGGTATCCCCACCACGGCCCGCCATAAAATGGACGCACTTGTGGTGTGTGACGGACGTAAAAATAGCCGCTGTAGGCGGCTGTCCGCCTTTGTTCTCCGAGTCGCCAAACCCGATCGCAGGATTGACTGCGACAGGTGCATGGTCGTCCAGAAAGCCGCAGCCGTCAAGCCCGTTGTGCGGATAAGTCATCATGTTTAGGGCTGTCATTAGATGGATCGTTAGGCGGTGGGCGATTACACAAACAACCCACCATTTTTAGCAATTAGCAGTCGGTCAAATAAACACGCTCATCCACAAAGCGCATCGCTGAACCCAACTGCCCCCCAGCCCGTAAAGGCAGGCTGTGCTTTTGTACCGGCGCATCGCTACAGCCTCGACACAGCTTGCCGCTGTTGAATTCCACCCGCACAGCGCGGGAACTCCATAGCGTCACCATATCCGGGTCGCTGGCGATCACCTCAACCCCGTTTAAGTCGTTATCGCCTAGCCATGCTTTCACTTTGCTCATGCCGCTGCTGGTGCTTGCCCGCGGTGTCAGCACCTTTACAGTCTGATGGTCTTTTAGCCAACCTTTCACAAGGCTCACCATATAACCCAAGGGCTCGCCGATCTCCTCTGGGTACTGCTTGTTGAACTCAGCCAACGTGCCATCTAACTCGACACCTATCCATTTGCTCATGATCTTTTCGCTTTCGTGGGTATGGGTTGATAAAGGGTTAAGCCTGCGCAGCTTGGGCGGTTTGGCGTTCCCTGCGGCGTACATGCAACTGCGCCGGGGTGATGTGCGGCACACAACCACGATCTATCGCTTGCAGGCCCGCGCTGATGGCGTCGTCCGGCAAGCTCACCGGCTGTTTGCACTGCGCCAACAGCTTGGGCGCCAATTCACGCCAGGCCGCTTCCAGGCCCGACCCGTCGAACAGACGCCAGGGGGCCGTTTGGCCCTGCTGTCCCAAATGGTTGCCATGCAGCTGGAAGCCCAGCAACAACGCCGGCGGCAATTGGCTCAGGCCAATCTCGATCAAGGCGGCGCTATAGCATTGCTGTAGGCGTTCTTGCGCACCCTCTACGCGGCTCCATTGCAGCGAGGCGTCTTCGTCGGCTTCGTCCAACCCGCTTGCCAATTCGGTCGCCAGTTCGCGCCAGTCTTCCGCCAGCGTGTAAGCCGCCCGTTCCTGCGCTTTGAGTTCCCGACACTTCGGGCTTAGATTGTTGGTGAAGCTACGCAACAAGCCTTTGTTTTCTGCACGCAGGCGGGCCGCATCGGCTTCGGCTTCCTGTGCCGATTGCTGGTGGGCAGCGATTTCTTTGCGTAACGCGGTACAGACCGCCTGCAACGGCAGGAAGGCGTCACGGGCAGCATGGCATTCAGCCAGCGCGGCTTCGACGGTAGCGCGGTGTTCAGGGTGATGGGTCAGCATGATTTCTTTCCTTAATGGTTTCGGTTAGCAATGCGGGCGGCTTGCCACGCAGTAATTTCAGATTCGAGCCAAGCGACAGACTTGCCGCCTAGTGAAATCGAATTCGGGAAGATGCCGCGCTGAATGGCGGCATAAATGCTGGAGCGGGACAGCGCTGTGCGGGACATGACTTCCGGCAGACGGAGAAAGCGCTCTGACGCTTGGTTTGTTGGTGAGGTGCCTGCTGGTCCTGCCAACCTCGCAGCTTGAGTACGCAACATCAAAATTCCTTTGCAAAACAGATTCAGGTGGATTCCGGTAGGCGTTGTTGAACGCATGCCGGCAGTATCCCGAGTGGCAGCAAAGGGCGCACGTCATCGCCATTGTGTGGATGCGCCACACAATGAGAGGCCAAATAAGGGGGCTAAAAACGCTTAAATAGGGGTTGCGACTGGGGAAATTTGGTGAATCAGGCGAATTGCGGGCGATGTAAACCCGTCTACCCTTCGGCTCACTGACTGATGTTACGCAGTAGCTGCGAGAAGCAGCTGTAACTGATCATAAGCCGCGCGGGAGGCGTTGATCAGTAACTTGCGGCAAAGTGCGAATGGGTTCTTCTGCGTCTTGATGCTCAGGCATT
>NZ_PDZH01000237.1 GCF_002735695.1 Chitinimonas sp. BJB300 | reverse complement strand
GCGCAATAGCCACTGCGCGCGTCACGGCCTTTGATTTAAAGTTCATTGAAGACATTCCTTGTTTCTTGGATGGGCGCTTGCCCGCGAGAGAATGACTAACTTCAGGAAGGGAGATGGTCCCCGCGCCGTTGGGCGTGCAATGTGACTATTAGCATTCACTAAAATTCATTAGGGAGGAACATTAACGTCCGCTAATCATATTGCGGCGTGCAGCCTATCTAGCCCTAAGGGCGGGTGTCAATATGCCAAAGCAATATTGCGATGGGCTTTGTGGAATGCGTATTGACTGCAGGCTGCCTTGCTCGGGAGGGAGCGACGGGCCGTGGTTTGCGGCTAAAGCCTGTTGTGACAGGCGTTTGGTGGGCAATACAAAAGGAATAGCTTGGCAAGTGAGCAGCATGCTTTGTTGATGCTTTCAGTTTTCGCTTAACTGCAATACGGGAAACCATTTACTCGTAAACGACTAGCTAGCAGCATTTTTACCGGGAACGCGCCAGACAATCTGTGCCTTGATTGTCACCGGTTCCCCGCTCATGGCTCAGCCCCGCACCCTCGAACAAATCCGCGCGCAAAATCCTCAACTTGCCCAGCTTGATGACCAGACCATCATGGTGGGTATCTATAACCGCGATTTCGCCGGAACGATGACACCGCAGCAGTACATGGCAGCCACCGGCTACACGCCCAAGGCAAGTGGCATGGATTACGTCAAATCCGCTGCTGCGGGCGCCGGCGATTTAGTCGCGGCAGCCGGCTACGGCCTGCAAAAGCTCGGTGCGGATGGCCTAGGTGGCGCAATCCGCGATGCCGGCCAGACAGCACAGCGCTATTGGGCGGACGACATGACCGGCGCAGGCCGTTCCGTGGCGAACAACCCCATTGTTACCGATGACTACGCACTGGGCGATACACCATTGCAATCGACCCTGATGGCCGCGTCGCGTAGCGTGCCGGGTATGGTTGCAACAGCCCCCGTCGGTGGGATTGTCGGTCTGGCGGCCAAGTCGGGATTGGGCCGGCTGGCGGTTTCCAAAGGTGCGCAAGCGGCAGCCGAGGCAGGTAGCGCCACATTGGCGCAGAAGGCTTTGTTGGCTGCACCGGGTGCAATCGGTATGGGCGTTGCCGAAGGTGGCCAAGCGGCTTTGGTCAATGCCGAGCAGACCCACGCCAAGATCATGGACCTGTCCGCCACGCCGGAAGAAGCGTTGCTGCAAAACCCGATTTACCGCGCCAACCTACAACAAACCCGCGACCCGCTGGCAGCCCGTCAAGCCGTGGCAGACGAAACTGCAAACCAGGTGCTGCGCAATACGATGCTGGCAACAGGTGGCATCGGCATCCTGACCGGGGGTGGCGCGCTGGGTTCGGTGTTCAACCGCGTTACGGGCAAACCTGCTTCTACGTTGGCCAGCCAAGGCGCGATGGGGCTGGCCAAGTCGGCGGCAATGGATATCGGTAAGGAAGCAGGACAAGAGTTCCTGCAATCGGGAGCAGAACAGTACATCCAGAATGCGGCAGAGCGGGACCATATCGACCCCAGTAAAGACGCATGGCGCGGTGTGGGGCCGGCTGCTTTATCGGGTGCGGCCGTTGGCGGGCTAATGGGCGGCGGTACGCATGTACTGGGTAAGCCGTTTGAACAAGCCGGCATGCCAGCGCTCAACCGCAACCCCGCGCCTGCCATCGCGCCGGCAGCCAACCCCATCACCGAAACAGCACAGCTACCAGCCCTCTATCAGCCCGGTGGAGACTATCTCCCAGCCAATGAGGCAGCGCTGACGCCCGAGCGCCAGGACGTGCCACCTGCACCGCAATTCAATGTCACCCCCGATGGCGTGGCTATGCCGGTACCGCGTGAAGTCCGCGCCTTGCTCGACAGGTCCGGCACGCTGTACGCCAACCAGTTCGGCGTTGCCAGTGAGCAGATGGCCGATGTCGCGCCGAATGAACAAGTAGCGAATGAAATCGCCGCGCATACCCAGCGCCGCGACGGGGCGTTGCGTGTCATCGGCAAGATTCAGGCGCGCGCCGGCACGCTGCAAGGCGACGCATTGGCGCAGTACCAAGCCAACTGCGCGCCTGCGTTGGCCCACGCACAGCAAGCCTGGCAGGAAAGCGATGCGGCAATCGCGCAGCTATCCAACACCGAACCCGCTAGCGAAATGTTACCGGCAATGTCAGCGCAACCCGTTGCCGGTGAAATGCTAGCGCTACCGGATAAATCGGGCACGCTGTATACCAACCCGATGGGCCAAGCCAGTGACCAGTTGGTAGAGGTGGCACCCAAGGAACAGCGCGCCCTTGGCTTGGAGACACTGACCACAAGGCGCGATGGCGCTTTACGCGAAATCGGCAGGATTCAAGCACGTGCCAGCACCCTACAAGGCAAAGCCCTGGCGCAGTTCCAAGCCAATTCCGCCCCAGCTCTGGCTCGTGCTCAGCAAGTTTGGCAAGAAAGCGATGCTGCTTTGGCCCAGCTTGGCCAGGGGAAATCCAGCCCCACACCACAAGAGGCCAGTCCGCAAGATGCTGCAGCGACCAGGGACGCGAGTGCTTTCCCGAAACCCGCTGCACCGAATGTGTCTACTCCGTCTGCCGCCATCGAACCATTACGCGACACCCCACCAGCCAAGGCACCGCGTAAGAAGACTTTGCCTGCTGCCAAGCCAGCGGACATGAGCGATGCCGAACTGGCAGTGCGGGCCAGTTATATCCAAGAACAGGCTAAACGTAATAAGGGCTGGACAACCATGCTGGCTGCCGGCATGCGCGAGGTGAGAAACGAGCAACAAAAGCGGGCCAAAGCGGCGCGGCAAGATGACCTGTTTAAGCACGCCGATAAAGTAGCGGAAGTCGCACCGGCATCAGTTGAGAAAGCCACGCCAAAAGAACAGCCAGTCAAATGGTTCACGACGGTGGAACGTGCAACCGCTTTCATTGACAAGAAAGAACTGACCGATACGCACGCGCCCGTCGCGGCGGAGAAGCTGGCCCCCAACGGTAAGCGCGTTACTGTCTATGAGATTCACCCAAACCCCGCCCAGCCGGTACAAGAAGCCGCGGCGTCCGCGCCATTCAAGGCGGACGCAGTTGAAAAAACAGCAGCGTCAGAGATCCCCCAATCTGAAGCAAAGCCCGAGGCATCGGCAAGCCCTGTTGTTCAGGAAGCGTCTGCCGAGTTGTCCCCTGTGCCGA
>NZ_PDZH01000236.1 GCF_002735695.1 Chitinimonas sp. BJB300 | reverse complement strand
CAATGACCTTCTGGTGTGCGGGCTACCGCAATGTAACGGCCAGCTATGGCACACAGGGATTCACCGATACCCATTTAGCCGCCTTCCAACGGCATGGCATTGAGCGGGTGCTGATTGCCTATGACCGCGACGAGGCAGGTGAACGGGCGGCAGCGGAGTTGGCCAAGCGCCTGCAAGCGGCAGGCTTTGGGGTTTATCGTATCCCGTTCCCCAAGGGCATGGACGCCAATGATTACGCGCTTAAAGTCCAGCCAGCGGCGAAATCGCTGGGGCTGTTGATTCGCAAGGCGGCATGGCTCGGTGATGGGCAAGCGCCAAAGCGGCCGATACAGGCAGCCTGCGAAACGGAAGCCATCACAGCAGGACGCAAAATGCCCGAGCCGGACAGCCCGCCCATTTTAGCCGCTAAAAAAATGGCCGAGCCTGTGATTGCGCTGCCGGCAGCAGCGGTGCCACCTGCGTCGGCGTGTGATGTGAACGCCGAAGTCAGCGAGCAGGAAGTGGTGATGCGGTTTGGCGAAGGCGACACAGGGCGTCGCTGGCGGATACGCGGCTTGCCGAAAAACCTTGCGGTGGGCGTACTCAAGGTCAACCTGATGGTGTCACAGGCCGACGCATTCCATGTCGATACCCTGGACCTGTACGCTGCCCGGGCGCGCGCCGTGTTTGTGCAGCAGGCGGCAGCGGAACTGCGGATGCAGGAGGCGGTGCTCAAGGCTGAACTGGGCCGCGTGCTCTTGAAGCTGGAGCAGGTACAGGACGACACGATACGTGAGGCGCTGGAACCCAAGGCACCGCCTGTGCCGGCCATCAGCGAGGATGAACAGCAAGCCGCGCTGGCCCTGTTGCGCACGCCCGACCTGTTAGGGCGGGTGCTGGCGGACTTCGAGCAATGCGGCATCGTTGGCGAAGCGACCAACAAGCTGACCGCCTATTTAGCCGCCACCAGCCGCAAGTTGGACCGACCGTTGGCGGTGGTGGTGCAATCATCCAGCGCAGCGGGTAAATCCAGTCTGATGGATGCGGTGCTGGCGTTTATGCCACCGGAAGAGACCGTGCGCTACTCCGCCATGAGCGGACAAAGCCTGTTCTACATGGGTGAGACCAATCTCAAGCACAAGGTGCTGGCGATTGCCGAAGAGGAAGGCGCGAGCCGGGCCAGCTATGCCTTGAAGCTGCTGCAATCGGATGGCGAGTTGACGATGGCGTCTACCGGCACCGACGCCAACGGCAATCTGGTGGCGCAGGAATACCGGGTGGAAGGCCCGATGAGCCTGTTCATGACCACCACGGCCATCGATATCGACGAAGAACTATTGAATCGCTGCTTAGTGCTCTCCGTCGACGAAGGCCGCGAGCAGACAGCGGCGATCCATCGTCGCCAACGGGAACGGCGCACCTTGGCCGGCTTCATGGGCAAGGAAACCAAGGACGCCGTGCTGGCGCTGCACCGCAATGCCCAGCGCCTGTTGCGTCCCCTGGCGGTGGTCAATCCGTATGCGGACCAACTGACCTTCCTGGACGATCGCACGCGGACGCGACGAGATCATGAAAAGTACCTCTCCTTGATCGACACGATCGCCTTGCTGCACCAGTACCAACGCCCGATCAAGACGTTCACCGCTGCCGGTCGCCAGGTGGAATACATCGAGGTGACGCCGCAGGACATCGCCCAAGCCAATACGCTGGCGCATGAAGTGCTGGGCCGCAGCCTGGACGAATTGCCACCACAGACCCGCAAGCTCTTGGCCTGTGTTCAACAGCTGGTGCGCGAGCGTGCCGACACCGCGCAATTACTGGTGCAGGACATCCGCTTCAGCCGCGCCGAGGTGCGTCACGCCAGCGGGCTATCGGATACCCAATGCCGCCTACATCTGGATAGGTTGGCAGCGCTGGAGTACCTGCTGGTACATCGCGGTTGCCGTGGGCAAAGCTTCGAGTACGAATTGCTGTTTGATGGTGATCTGGCGGCGCACGGTCCGCAATTGGCCGGGCTACTGGATGCAGCCCAGCTGATGACTACAGGTACGACAGACAGTTCGCGGGGTGAACACCCCCAGTTCGCGGGGTCAACGCGGCCCCAAAACGGCCCGGTTGCGGTGGCAACGCGCAATGAGCTATCCGCTCAAACTTCAACGCTGACAAGGCTCATAACGAATGAGCCCAATACCTTGCCAGAAACGCGCCACCCCCTGTCCTGCGAAACAAGATCGTACACGCAGCCGGCCGTAGTGGTAACTGGGGTGTGAGATGCCGCGCAAAGGCCAGAAACTCAAGACGCGCAAACCGGCAGCGGTCAAGCCAGCCGGTTCCAGAAAACGCGAGATCGACCCCTTGGGGCACTTGGCGCTGACGCAGTATATGGAAGCGCACTTCGAATGGATGCTGATAACGGGCTACTCGCGGGACACGGTGCGCGCCCGGCGCATCGCTATCCGCCGCTTCATCGTCTGGTGCGACGAGCGCGGCATTGCGCAACCAGCCGATATCACCAAGCCGGTGCTGGAACGTTACCAACGGCATTTGTTCTACTACCGCAAGCCGGACGGGGCACCGCTGACGCTGGGCAGCCAACACGGTGCGCTGGCCCCACTCAAGACATGGTTCAAATGGCTGGCCCGGCAAAACCATCTACTCTACAACCCGGCCAGCGAGTTGGATTTACCGAAGATACCGAAGCGCCTGCCGCGCGCCATCCTGAGCGTGCAGGAAGTGGAAGCCATCCTGGCCGAAGCCGATGCGGCCACGCCCTACGGCCTGCGCGACCGTGCCATGTTGGAATTGCTGTACAGCACGGGTCTGCGCCGCATGGAAATCGCCGGGCTGGCTTTGTATGACGTCGATTCGAACCGGCGTCTGGTGTTTGTGCGTGTGGGCAAGGGCGCGAAAGACCGGGTGGTGCCAGTCGGCAAGCGGGCGCTAGCGTGGCTGGACCGTTACCTGTTCGAAAGCCGACCGCAACTGCTCGCGGTCCCGCATGAAGCGCTGTTCATCACGGACTATGGCGAGCCAGTCAGTCCGGCCTTCGTGGCGGATCGGGTCAAGCGCTATATGGACTTCGCCGAGGTCAAGAAACCGGGCGCGACCCATTTGCTGCGCCACGCGATGGCCACGCACATGTTGGAGGCTGGCGCGGACGTGCGCGTGCTGCAAGCGCTGCTGGGCCATGCCAATCTGAACACCACCGAGATTTACACCCACGTCAGCATTGACCATC
>NZ_PDZH01000235.1 GCF_002735695.1 Chitinimonas sp. BJB300 | reverse complement strand
CGCCCGCAAAGCCATCCTGGCGCACCTGGGCGACCTGGAAGACACCTATCTGGCGGAACAACACCTGACGGATGCACGCGCCAGCGATACCGAGGCGATGCGGGTAAAAGTGCTGATGAAGCGCAAACCCTGATCCGCAGTCCCATTCTCCCCGCCCGCAGCCCTGTCTGCGGGCTTCTGCTGTCCACCGCCTCCCCAAGCCCCCAGCCGTCCCCGTAAACGCCCTGTAAAGGGGCCTGCGCGACAATAACGCCCCAGATCAGCGCCTCACCCCTTTAGCCGCCCACGGCAAGGCGTTACACTGCGTCTGCGTACCTTGTGCGCAGCGCGTAAAACCGCGTCTAGAGAAAATTGTTCTTTATTGCTGCGATTGAGCCTGTGCGGATGCGCTGGAACCCGCATGGTGTCTGGGTTTGGTGGGTGTCGGTACGACCGTTTGTGTCAGAGCCGAATATCTACACCTATGTGGGTGGCAACCCGCTTAGTTACAGTGACCCTAGAGGCTTAAATCCAGCGGCAGCAGCATGGGCATGGTGTGCTGCTGGTCCATGGGGGTGCGCCGCAGGAGCAGGGGTCACTCTCGGTTCTGCTTGGCTCATGACGCCATCAGGCAAGAGCGCCATGAAGGACGCGGCAAAAGCCTGTGGGGATGCTACGGATAAATTCCGTGATTGGTTTTTCACTGAGGGTGAGGAAGGGGATGCGCCTCCTGTCCCTGGAGCAGAAAAAGAGCCGGGTAAAACACGTGGTCCATCTGAAATTTGGACGAAACCAGGAGGTATTGAAGAGGCCAATAGAGATTTTGATGGTCTCAAACCTTCTGGGGTAAAAGATATTAGTAATGGTGGCCGTACGGGAGTTTTACCGGATGGAAGAAGAATCGTAGTTAGACCTAATAGCAATGATGGAAGACCTACGGTTGAGATTCAAGATGGTAGAGGTAGAACTAAAGTGAGATATAACTAATGCAAAAATTCGTGCCTATCTTCCAAGACATTATTGCTTCGAAGTCTTTGGAGTGTGAGGAGTTACGGGACTCTTCTGATGGCTTGATGGTTACTTTGAGGAACGAAAATGGTTTAAAGCTAACTGTTCGCTTCCAAGAGCATTTGTCATATCGCCTTCTGGATGAAGGAGATGCATTAGTAGCTATTGACCAATTGGAACAGTCTGGTTGTAAAGGACAACGGCTTTATCAAGTAGACAATTCAGAGTTTATCGAGTGGTTCCATAAACAATCCTATGGAATACGCAGCGATGATCAAATATGCCACTATGCAATCTTTGCCTCAAACGATGTCATTGACGTAATTGCTTTTGATTTGCCTGTCTTAACTTGGGAGCCAAATTAAATTGCAAAGGTAAAATTGCAAACCAGATGACGTTTTAGGAAGCCGGTGCCGGAGCAATCCGAACCGGCTTTGTTCTACTAACGATCAAACAAACCAATAGCATCGAATCTAAAAGCCGTCGTCTCGGTGCATGCAGTTACTCACAGAGTGCCAATGGTTTGCTTAAAACTCGCCGATTGCACGGCGAAGCCGCGCTAGCAAAACGCACTTTGGCGGCGTCTTAAACGCCCCCAAAAAAGGCCCTAAAAACCCCTTAGTTGTGTGCCCTTAACTCGTGTCAAAATCACCCCCACACCACACGCACCGCTTTGCGGGCTGTAAGTCACTGAATTAGAAGGAATAAACTGTATACAGCTGTATACAATGTCTACGTTTCGCGTTTAAACGCTTGATTCTTAAAGGCGGATTCTGTCTACGGTGTAGACACCCCGGCTGCCTTCCAATGCGTCCCATCCAGAGCCCGAAAAAAGGTCTCGTGCAGCACGCGGACGGGTACGGCGCGACCCATCAGTAGCACACTAATCCAGATGACACACTCGCGCCCGGCGACGCCGCCGCCCGCCCGGTTCGACCATCGTGACCAACTCAACGGGTAGGGTCTGCAAGGGGAGAACACGGCCTGATGGCGCATGTTTCCCAGCGCTGTTTATTTATCTGGTGGATATCTACTAGATATTTTTTATCTGTTAGATATCTATTAGATAAATAAAAAAGCCCCCTCGACCCCAGCTGCTGCTTGGGGTTCAGGGGGTTTCTCTTTAGCTGCTGGCTATTTCGCTATTTGTTCTGCTGCCAACGCTTGGCGTCATGCATGTGCAGTACACCGGAGATCACGGTCTCCAGTGCTTCCCGTTCCTTCTCATCCAGTTTGGACACCGCTTCGAATTGCAACTTCAGGCGGTCGGTCGGACCACGCTCATCCGGCTCAAAGAGCAGCATATCGGCACTGACATTCAGCGCTAGTGCGATGCGGCGGAATACGTCGATGGTGGGTTGAGAGGTGCCAGCCTCATAGCGTTTTAGCTGCGAGACATGCATGCCTATCTTATCTGCCATCTGTTGTTGGGTAAGTCCTTGCTCTTTGCGAAGCGAGGAGAGTCGATCAGGGAAGCTCATAGGCAGGACAAACCAGTTTGCGTTAGCCATGAGTGTAAGTCCCTCGTTTTTATAGCTTGACCGATAGTAGCATAATAGGAACAATTAAAAAGCATCGATATGGCACTTGACAGGTTTTAGAGGAAATCCCGTTTATGGCACGCATTCCCGACACAGAAATCGAACGCTTGAAGGCCGAGGTGTCGCTGGTTCGCCTGATCGAGGCGGACGGCATCGCGCTGAGCAAGCAGGGAAAGGATTACGCGGCCTGCTGCCCCTTCCATGAGGAAACCACGCCCAGCCTGATCGTGACGCCGAGCAAGAACCTGTTTCATTGCTTTGGTTGCGGCGTAGCCGGTGGGCCGATTGATTGGCTGATGAAACGGCGCGGTATCAGCTTCCGGCATGCGACCGAGTTGCTGCGGGAAGGTCTTCCTTTAGCCGCTTCGGCTGCCACGGTGAAACACGCCAGCGTGCGTACCTTGCCCATGCCGGTTGCGGTGGATGCGGACGACCAAGCGGCGCTTGGCCAGGTGGTGGACTATTACCACGCGAGTTTGAAGCAAAGCCCGGAAGCGCTGGCCTACTTGAAGACGCGAGGCCTGGACCATCCTGAACTGATCGACACGTTTCGACTGGGTTACGCCAACCGCACCTTGGGCCTGCGTCTTCCAGAAAAAAATCGGGTCGCGGGCGCGGAAGTGCGCGGGCGCTTGCAACGGCTGGGTGTGTACCGCGATTCGGGCCATGAACACTTTAACGGTTCGCTGGTGGTGC
>NZ_PDZH01000234.1 GCF_002735695.1 Chitinimonas sp. BJB300 | reverse complement strand
TATGCGCCGCCAATTGGCTTTCACTTACATCCAGGCTGGTTGCCTTGGCGCTGATTGTCTGGCTGGCCAAAGCCTGTCCATGCACACCAATCTGTTGCCCTGCCTGTAGGGTGAGATCGCCTGCCTGATTGAGTTTGCCCGCCGTATCCAACCCTGCTGCCAGCAGGCTGCCCTTATGGCTGGTCAATGTTTGGGTGGTGTGGATCTGTACGTTGCCTTGGCTGGCAATCGTGCCGTGGTTGTCCAGACTGTCCAGCGTCAGCGTGGCAGCGCCCTGGCTATAGAGGTTGCCAGTATTGCGTAGCACGCCAGCTTTGAGGTCCAGCGTATTGCCGCTGAGCACATGGCCTTGGTCGTTGAGGAAGGTACCGGTATTGAGCGTCAGCGGACCTGTGATCGACTCAATCCGTCCTTGGCTGTTATCAACGCCGGCCGCTTGCAGATCAAGCCGCTGACTGGCGATCAGCTTGCCGGACTGGTTGCTGAACTGACCGGCGATGTGCAGCGTGGCCTGCTCTCCGGCACTGATTTGCCCCGTCTGATTATCCAGTTGCTGGGCAGTCAGTGTCAGCCTGCTGCCTGCGCTGATCACCCCCTTGTTCTGGTTGTCGATATCACCAGCTGTAAGCGTGAGGCTGTTTTGTTCGGTGGTGAACAGCTTGCCAGCACGGTTGTTCAGGCTGCCTGCCGTGATGGTGAGATGACCGTTGCTGGCCAGCAGGCCGTCCGCGTTGTTCAACAGCCCTGCGACCTGGATATCAGCGGCGCCGCTACCGCTCTGGATCACCTTGCCACCGACATTGCTCAGGTTGGTCGCCGTCAGTTTGATCTTCGAAGCACCCACCTCGCCACCGTCCAGGGTGACATTGCCGCCGGTGAGCGACAGCAGACCATTGCTGGCAAGCGTGCCTTGCTGGCTGTTGAAGTCAGCGGCATTAAGCGTGAGCGTGCCGGTACCAGCATGCTGCACCAGCCCGGCTACATTGCTCACTGTATCGGCACTGAGGTTGAAATCGACGCCGTTGCTGGCGATGACCCCGCCGTTGTTGTTCAGGCTTCCCCCGGTATTCAGCACAATCTGGCTGCGGGCAGTCCCCGTCTGCAGCAGTTTGCCGCTGGTGTTATCCAGGTGGGTCAAGTGAAGATCGAGCAGGCGGGCGCCGAGGCTACCTCCCTGGTTATCCAGTCGGTCAGCCCGCATCGTGAGCGTATCAGCCGCGACGATGATGGCTTTGCGGGTATCCATGTCACGGGCAGCAAAGTCCAGGGTATTCGCACTGAGCTCACCCTCACTCAGATTCAACCGTCCGGTGTGTACACTGATCTGTTGTCCTGCCAGTGCCTGACCGTGAACAGCAATGGCTTCCCCACTGCCCAGGCGTACTTCTCCCCCCCCATTCAACTGGCCATCGCTGTTTAAACCCGCCGCCAATGTGCTGCCTTTGTGGCTGGTAACCGTATGTGTGGCATTGATCTGCAGGTTTTGTTGGCTACCGATCAGGCCTTGGTTATTGAGGTGGGCAATCTTGATGGTTGCGTCACCCTTGGCGTAAATCGTACCGGTGTTGTCCAGGCTGGCCGTGTTGATCTGCTGCGTCGTGGTACTGCTGATCAAACCGCTATTCGTGAGCAGTCCTTCGGCAGATAGCACCACTTCTCCGGCGCTGGCCCCGATCTGGCCGGCGTTACGTACCCCTACGCCCGCCTCGGTGCCAATCAGCTGGATTTTGCCGGCATACATGCCACCCAGGTGTCCGACATCAATCGCGAATTGGGGCTTGCTGCCCGTACCTGTTGTCGGCGTTGTGACCGTACCATCCAGCTTGGTTTGATGGTGACCTGTACTGACTTGCAGCGATTTTGCCCAGATGCCGGCATTGACCTGCACCGCACGCGCAATGATCGCGGTGAAGTCCACCTGGCTGGCATCCAGACCCGTACCGCCAATATCCACCATGCCGCGGCTGACCAGAAAACCACTCAAGCCGTTCTGATCAAACTGGGCGGTACCGGTAGTCAGTGTTGCCTGACTGGCATTGATAAAGCCGCAACCATGGCAACTGATGCCCGCAGGGTTCGCCACAATGACCTGTGCCCGGTCGCCCGCTACTTCGATATAGCCCCGCAATTGGCTGGGGTTGTTGGAAGTCACCTCATTCAAAATGATGCGTGCCGTTCCCCTCGCCAGCCAGTCATTTCCCTGTATCCAGCCTCCCTGCTGTGTCTGCACTTCCCTGCGAGCGTTGTTCAGGATCACACCGTTCTGATTCACATCAAACTGGCTGTAGGTGTTCCGCGATATGCCACCCGCACTGGGTGTTTGAATATTGACGACCGGCACGCCATTACCCGCCTGAAGCACAACGGGCTGCTGGTTCTGCGGCGCAGCAGGGTCTGCGATAATTCCTGCCGCACGAGCAGGTGGTATCACGGTCACCAGCCCCAAGGCCAACGCACATTGGAAAGCGATCGGTTTGAGCGCAGCAACATGCGCATGGGCTGGTGACGTCGTTGCGCCCCTGGTCGTACCCGGTGCCTTGTGGTTGCTGGTTACCGATTCGGCAACCACCATCATCAAACCCCGTGCCTGATTAAATACAATGCGAAACAAACGGCGATTCATAGCATCACCCCGCCAGCCAAGACAGGGCTCCAGTTATTGGCCTGCGCATCAGCGCAGCCACGATCGAATAGGAAATGAGGGAGAAAGGGCCAGCTGAGGGGGCTTAGAACGCCAGGTTCATCGTAAACCCACCGTTCATGCCATCGGCAGCAAAGCGATCGGGCTTGTGCAAGGCACAGCCACTGAAAACATCGAAGGTCAGGTTACGTACTGCACCACGCAAGCCAAATGCCACACCCGACAAACTATTGCCCAGCAAGCGTTCTGTACTGGGGCCGGCCACTCGACCGTAGTCGATACCGACATAGAGCTCCTGACCGCTGTTGCCCAGCGGCATGCCAAAATCATTCCGTACCAGCCAGCCACGTTCAGCGGCCAATACGCTTTCACCACTGAAGCCGCGAACCGTATTGCGCCCACCAATCGCGAACCTGTCTAGCGCAACCAGAGGCGTGCGGTTCCATTGCGCGCGCCAAGCCATGCCATAGCGCAAGGCCTGCTCGTTCAAATGGAAAGGGACGTTCAGTTGTGCATTGGCAAACACGATGAATGGGCGAGATGTTCCTTCCCCATCCTGTTCTTCCGGCGCCGAAAGCGAACGGTTTGCGCCGGTACC
>NZ_PDZH01000233.1 GCF_002735695.1 Chitinimonas sp. BJB300 | reverse complement strand
GACTTGTATCGCCACCGTCATCTGGTCGAAAAGGCTTTTTTGCAACTAAAGCGCAGGCGGGGCATCGCAACCCGTTACGCCAAGAATATGGCCTCTTTTCTGGCGGCCGCCCAGATCCGCTGCATGGTGATCTGGATCGGCATCTTGTGACGACACCCTCTAGACGCCGGCCTCGCTCATCCCCTGTTCCAATGACATCACTCGCTTTTAGGGTTGGTCTGATGTCATCTAAAAGCGCAACTGATGCCGCAATACCAAATGTTGGTTTAGCAAGGTCTAAGACTTGCATTAGATAACCAAAGTATTGCATGAGTGTGCCGGGAGACTGATTGAGGCGACTGCTTCGATCAACGAACCACTCCAGCAGATCGCCACTAGTAAGTTCAGTAAGGGGAAGTTGGGCAAATGGCGCTCATGCTAACACTTTATATGTATATCTCTTCGTCTCTCCAAATGGTTTGAGCTTGTTGAAGTACGCGACATGCTTATCTATGAGTTCGGACATTGTGATGCCGCGCATCTTTATGCGATGGGTAACAGCCGCAATCCCGGCATCATCTTGCAGCTGGGACTCTAGGTTGGTAGACCATTGAAGAGCAAGTTTCTTGGTGCTGAAGGTTTTGGAACGGTTGAGGACAAGCTTTCCGTCTTTCTTCTTGCGGACGGTAGCCCGCCATTTAATTGAACCGTCTTCTTGCTCGATGGGTATAATCGTCGCCACTTTTCGGAGGTGCTACAGGTAACACTTAGGTAGAGTTGAAAAGTGCTACTGAGTAGCACCAATGTCGTAAATACCCTCTAAAACACCTCGAAATACCCCAAAATCAGCACGGTTGGGGAAGCAGGAAAAAGCGCTAAAACCCTTGTAGTGCTTGAGTTTCAATGATTTAGCGTAGTTTGCCGCCTCTGTAGTTAAATGGATATAACGGCCCCCTCCTAAGGGGCAATTCTGGGTTCGATTCCCGGCGGGGGCGCCAGCTTGGCGCGTTTTTCGTTCTCTTGCGCGGTCTTGGCCGCCGCATCAATACCCAACCGGATATTCTCAGGGTTGGTAACGGTTACCTGTTCATTGAATGGTGGGAACATCGGTTTCACCGGGTGTTCGAATCGCACCAGAATGTCATAGTAGCTGCGCACGTTCTCGACAAAAATCACCGTTTCTCCCCCGCGCGCAAAACCGTACTTTAGGGTGCTGAAGTACTCATAGTTGCGTAGGAGGGGAATCACCGTCTTTAGATCTGTCCAACTGTCCGGGTTCTTTTTTTGCCGCTTGGCGAGAATACGGGCGTCTTCCAGATGCGCCATACCAATGTTGTAGCCTGCCAAAGCAAGCCAAGTCCGATCGGGTTCTGGAATACGCGCGGGCAGTTTGTCTTTCAATAGGTTGATATATTTAGCCCCACCTTGAATGCTCTGTACTGCATCCAGCCGATCGCTCACACCCAGTCGATCGGCAGTGTCGTTGGTGAGCATCATCATCCCACGCACGCCAAAACTGCTGGTGGCATAGGGGTCCCAATGGGATTCCTGATACGCAAGCGCTGCCAGCATTCGCCAATCAATCCCTTGACTGGCTTCGGCTTCCACAAACATGGCTCTGAAGTGCGGTAGGATGCTATTCCGTCGGCTGAGGAACGTGGTGGCATCGATAGGTTGCAAGCGCTTGGCGTGGCCGTAATAGCGGTCAATCAGCCGCGCCAGCGTACCATCATCCTGAATGCGCTTGAAAAAACGGTTGATCTGATCAGCAAACTTGGGTGGGGCATCGCTCAGCCATCCCCAGGAGAAAGGTTGTGGCCCTGCAGCTTTAAATGCCATGTCTACGCCAGGGTAATAGTTTTGTGCGACTGCAGCGGAATGTGTGCTCACAATGGCGTAATCAATCAGGCCGGAATCAACGTGCTCAATCAGCTCTTCCGTATCTTGATGCTCAGCTTCCTGCCATCTCAAGGTAGGATACATTGCCTCAATGGCGCGGATGCTCGGTGCAAGCAGGTTGCTCACCATCACATTGCTGTTGCCCAGATCAGCCAGATCGCGAGGTTTGCGTTGGGTGCTGCGATAGACCAAAACGGGTTGTAGGGTGAGATAAGGTGGCCCAACAACAATTTTTTTATTCGCCTGCTGGGTGATACCTACAGCCAGATGTGCCTCATGGCGAGCCAAGCGGTTGGTCATTTCGCTGGCACGAGGCGCCACTACGAACCTGACTTTCACCCCGACTTCATCGGCAAATCGGGTAACCAGGTCGTAATCCAGCCCAGCGTATTTACCTTCGGCATCAATATAGAAACTGGTGCTGCCATTTCGTATCAAAACAACCAACTCACCCGATTCAGCCAAAGGAAGCACTGGCTTGATTTCGAGTGTTTTCGGTGCGGGCATGCAGGCTGTCAACCCTGCTAGCACCGTCCATAGCAATCGTCTCCACATCGGGTTGGGAACCTCTCCACATAAGCTCGGCCTAATTATGCCACGGGCATCGATTTAATCGTGGTGATGCAGGCAGGTTGACAAGCCAGCGGCAGATAGACACAATGCGCGCCTTCGAGCCGGAGAGGTGGCAGAGTGGTCGAATGTACCTGACTCGAAATCAGGCGTAGGTGCAAGCCTACCGTGGGTTCGAATCCCACCCTCTCCGCCAAGGTACACATATAAAGCCCTGATTTTTTCAGGGCTTTTTTGTTGCCTAAAAATCTATACCCACGTTTCCACCCATGTTTTAACTCCCCCCTTACCGATTTCGAATTCAAGCACGGTATATGACACAACCTGACTTTCTACGGGGTACACGTAGCTATAGCGGAGATTGGCCGAATCTAGGTGATGGGGAATGGGAAGATGGCATGTTTGAGTTATATGCCAACTTCACCGATGGCAGGTTATGTTTCGTTGACTGGGCTTTTTCCTACAGGGTCTCATCCCAGGGGGGGGGGCAGCACGGTTGCTGTGTGGATTGGACCCGATCAAGTTCAAGAATCTAAATCAGCCGCGCTGCCAGCCGAGGGTCAACATTCCGGTTGAACTGGTCGAACGAATCGAAATCCAGGCTAGTCGGCAGGCCATCACGCAGTTGGCTGCACCTGCCTGGTTGAAATGGGCCAAGTAATATGCAAGCACAATCGATCCTTTTCACCCGGCAATTAAGTGTAGAAGTTCAGACTTGATCTGACAGTTGCCCGTTTTGACGGTGCCCGATTGTCATACATGGACGCCCCCGTTTGCCAAGCCATCTTTTTGTTGCACCAAGAACAAGGTTGAGATTGCAGCCATAC
>NZ_PDZH01000232.1 GCF_002735695.1 Chitinimonas sp. BJB300 | reverse complement strand
GGGCGAGCCAACAATGATGCCGCCAATTATTTTTAAACATTTCTATCGCTCACCCTAAACACTGGCGATTGCCATCCGGACATATTCGTCGACTAACGCCGCTATCGAAATAGCGGCTCGTTTTTTTCGGGGAATGGGTAGAGATGGTAGCCATCGTTGCAGGGCAGGATACGGGTTTGTTTCACGGCAGTCTGGCACCACGCTGGGGGGCCGGGCAGTCAGCCAAGACAGTCGGGCAGGCCGGCGAAGGCGTGTTCGTCAATGTCGCCCACGGCAATCTGGTCTTGCAACGCCGTGATGAGCTGCTGATCGGCCGCGGCGTGGACGCCGATGTCCTGCGTACCTACAACAGCCAGGCCAAACTCACCGACGACAATGGCGATGCCTGGTGGCTCGGCGGCTATCGTCTGCTGCGCAACCTCACCGGCACCGTCAATACCGCCGGCAGTACGATTGAGCACGTCAGTGCCGATGGCAGTGTGCAGACCTTTGCCTACGCAAACGGCCGCTATACCAGCACCCAGGGTGATGGTGCCCACGACAGCCTGAGCTGGGACGGCAGCGCCTGGACCTGGACGGATGGCAACAGCCGGATGCAGGAACGCTATGCGGCAGATGGGGCGGTCTACCGTCTCAATCAGGTCAAAGACCCCGCCGGCAATGCGATTGCCTACACCTTCAGCAATGGCCTGCTGACCAGCGCCACCCTCGCCAATGGGGATAAGGTCGATTACGTCTATGCCGGGCGTAATCTCAGCCAAGAGAAGATCACCCGCGCCGACGGCACGGCCTTGGGCCGTACCCACTACCAATACGACAGCGCCAATCGCCTCAGCGAAGTCCGCATCGACCTCAGCCCGGACGACAACAGCATCGCCGATGGCAAGGTGTATACGGTCAACTACACCTACGATGGTGCCAGTCAACGCTTGGCGGGCTTGACCCAGACCGATGGCAGCACCCTCAGCTTCACCTATCAGGAAGTCAGTGCCGGCGACTTCCGTATCGCCAGCGTCACCGACGGCCTCGGTCAGGTCACCCGCTTTGCTTACGACACCGCCCAACGCATCACCACGGTCACCGATCCGCTTGGCTATGCCACCCGCTATACCTGCGACACCCAGGGGCGCTTTACCCAGATCGACGGCCCGCAGGTGGACGGACGTAGCCAAAGCTTGCGCTACGCCTACGATGCTGACGGCAACCTGCGCCAGACCACCGATGCCCTGGGTAACAGCGTCACTTACACCTACGACGCCAACGGCAATCAGTTAAGCCAGCAGGACAGCGCCGGGGTACGCATTGATCGGCGTTACAACGCCCAAAATCAACTGATCGCCGAGACCACCTACCGCCAGGTCGACCCGGATGGCGCGGGGGCGGCCCAGGCCAGCGGCGCGCAGACCACCCGCTATGTGTATGACGACAAACAGAACCTGCGTTTCGTCCTCTCCCCCACCGGCCGGGTCACCGAATACCGTTACGATGGCTTTGGCCAACGCAGCAGCCAGCTGGCGTACAGCCAGGCCGTGTACGACATCAGTGCCCTCGGTATTGACGCTACGCCAACCCTGGCGCAACTGAGCACCTGGGCCACAGCGCAGACCAATAACCAAGTCAGCCGTGAAGACTATGCCTATGATGGCCGCGGTGGTTTACAAACCACCACCCGCTTCGGCAGTGTCAATGCGCAAGGTGTGGGTATTGCGACCGATGCCACCATCACTCGCCACACCTACGACCTGTCGGGCCGGGTGCTGACTCAACTGGACGTCGCCACCGGCCGCCAGCAAACCCATGGTTACGATGGCCTGGGTCGGCTGCTCAGCACCTTGGACAGCGCCACCCCGGCGACCACCGTCACCCGCCAGTACGATGATGCCGGCAAGCGGCTGACGCTGACCCAGGTCAACGGCCGTATCGACACCCAAAGCTACGATAGCGCCGGACAGCTGATTGGCGTGATCCAAGCCGGCCTCGCCCCCATCAGCTACCGCTATGACGCCAATGGCAACAAGATTGCCGAAGTGGATGGTGACGGCAAGGTCACGCGCAAGGTGTATGACGGCAACGGTCGGCTGCGCTACACGGTGTCGCCGCTCGGTGTGGTCACGGAGCAGCGTTACGACGCGTTGGGCCGGGTCAGCCAGACTGTGGTTTACGCCAGCCCGATCAACATGGCGGATACCGCCAGCCTGCTCGGCCCGTTGACCCCGACCACCTTCGCCACCCGCCTCACGACCAGCGCAGACGACCGCAGCAGTTGGCAGTTCCATGACCAAGCTGGCCGCTTGGCGAAGAAGGTCGATGCCGAAGGCTATGTCACCAGCCTGAACTACGATGGCGCGGGTCGCCTGCTGAGCGAAACCCACCACGCCACACCGACGGCCACCGCACTGCAAGCCACGTTGACGGCCGAATCTGTCATCGTGGTGGCGGATACCGCCAAAGACCGCACCACCCGCTACTTCTACGATGCTGACGGCAAGCAAACCGGGGTAGTGGATGCGGCAGGCTTTCTGACGGTGCACGACTACGATGGTGCCGGAAGATTGGTCCATACGGTACGCCATGCCAATGCCACCCCGGCCAATCTACGCCAGACCGGCGAACTCGCTGCGCTGACCCCCGCTGCGCATGCGCAAGACCAGCACAGTTGGTTCGTCTACGACAGCCAGGACCGCCTGGTGGGCAGCATCGACCCCGAGGGTTATCTGACCGAAGTGCGCTATGACGCCGCCGGCCGCAAGGTCAGTGAGACGCGCTATGCCAACTTGGCCCAGCCCGCGCCCGCCGTGGGGGGCATCCGCCCGACCCTGGCCGCCTTGCGCCCAGCCGCCCATGCCGAAGACCGCAGCACCCTGTACAGCTACACCGCCCGCGGTGAGATCGACACCGAGACCGCTGCCGATGGCACGCTCACCCGGTATACCTATAACGCTGCAGGTCAGTTGCTGCGCAAGACCACCGCCGCCAATGACGCGGCACAGCAACGCAGCCTCCTCACCGATTACGACAACCTGGGCCGCGTCACGCGCGAATTGAGTGCCCAGGGCGTGCTGTTGACCGAGCAGGACAACGCCGAGGCGCAAGCCGAACGCCAGCGCTTGGGTTACCCCACCGCCCTGGCCAGCCTGAGCCCGGCGCAAAAGACCGCCCTGCAAGCGGCCCACGCCACCACTTACGCTTACGACACCGCCGGCCGCCGTATCAACAGTACCGATGCACGCGGCAACACCACCCGCCATTACTACGATGCCGCCGGCCAGCTGCGTTACACCGTCAATGCGCTGGGTGAAGTGCGCCAGCTGGATTACACCGCGTTTGGGGAAGTCTGCCGCACGACGGTCTA
>NZ_PDZH01000231.1 GCF_002735695.1 Chitinimonas sp. BJB300 | reverse complement strand
CAAGTCTGAACTTCTACAGTTGATGCCCTGAGCGCAACGTATCCGCTGGTTGAACTCTTTGCGGAGCTGGGTCTTGCTCGCAGCGCCTACTTTTATCATCGAGCCCGGTTACAAGTTGCTGACAAGTATGCTGGCGTAAGTCACCTCATCACTGACATCTTCGAGCAAAATCACCGTTGCTATGGCTACCGTTGGATACACGCATCCCTGGGCAAGCAGCAGCGCTTCATCTCGGAGAAAGTCGTGCGGGGTTTGATGACGCAGGAGCGCCTTGTCATTGCCACGACGAAGCGTCGTCGGTACGGTTCCTACTTGGGGGAAATCTTATCAGCTGGTCAATCAGTACGCGTCCAGACGCTGAGCTGGTCAATACGATGCTGGACGCTGCCATTGAGACGGTAGCCAACAGCAGCGATCGACCTGTCGTCCACTCAGATCGTGGCGCTCACTACCGATGGCCTGGATGGGTATCGCGGATGCACGATGCAAAGCTGATTCGGTCGATGTCACGCAAAGGGTGTTCGCCGGATAATGCGGCCTGCGAGGGATTCTTCGGGCGTCTGAAAAATGAGATGTACTATTGCCGTGACTGGGTTGGCAAGATGGTAGAGCGATTCATGCACGAATTAGACTCGTACATCCGGTGGTATAACGAGCGGCGCATCAAGTTATCGCTGGGGGCCCTGAGCCCTGTCCAATACCGGCGCCATTTGGGAATCGCAACATAAATTAGTCCAAGTTTTCCGCCGCACCCCCACCTGGTAACTATTGGGCGCTGTTTGACATGCATGGTTATTTACCAACTGGGGCATCTGCCATTAATGAGGCATGCGACGGCGGAGGGACTTCGTCCTTACTCTTGTTACGGCGTCCACCCATCATTTGCGTCAACCCAAATGTGTAACGGACAAGAAATCCCCCACCGACTTGTGCAATGTCTGCGGCATTCAAGTTCTGCATGATCTCGTTCTTTCTGATTGTTATGCGGTTACCGAGATTTGGATAGGGCACTCGCCCGTTCCAAAATCCCACGGAAGGGCTTGGAAGACGGCCCTCACAAGACCGCCGCCGCTATGAGTCACTTAGCGACAGCGGGCGAAAGGACTGACTATACGGATATCAAGGCACCGCCCTCAAGCTTTTGGCTTCAGAAAGTGGCTAAAATCAGCCGCGATATCGCGTCATGCAGTCTTTTCCCCCCAGCGAAGCCGCGAAAACGAAAGCAGTGGTTTGCACAACTGTTGCAAAACGCGAGTTGCCTCAAAAGCACCAAAAGTCGCCAGCGAAGAAATCCAAGAATGGTTAAACGAAGGGGCACAGCATTTGCAAGCCACAAGCGCGGACAAAAGCTGCATCAACCCATTGATTTAACCATTGTGCTGGTCTCACCAAAACCGATATCGGCATCATGGCGAACTCCTAACAGGCTGTTGAAAAACAATTCTTAGTGGGAGAAATTGACTCAAAGCGCCCCTTCAACGCCCTAAATTGCTCAAACATTAAGCAAATTTTGCTTAGTTTTTAGGCAAAACGGCATGATTTTCGCAATTTTCCAGCCTCTGGTGGGAGCCAAAATCGTTTTTCAACAGCCTGCTAAATACATCTAACCGAACAGTATTGGCTTATTACCCCAATATATTTGGAGTCCATTTCAAATTCATTTGGAATAGACTTAAGGTCGCTTGGATTTCAGTGCCAATTGATTTGGCATAACATAGGAATATATTGGGAATAAATTACCTTATGTGATATCTATATGCATCTGCGGCCAGGAATTCTATGGCCGCAGTTTCAATTTTCCTTTTTTCTGGCAGTTTGGCCAGTATTCTGTGTTTCCGAGATTTACTATGAAAAAAAACGTGCGTACATACGCATTTCTATGCGTCAGCGCCTTCGCTTTGACAGCTTGTGGCGGTGGCGATACCCCTTCTTCCACTCAACCTTCTGCACACCCACCTGCATCCCCGGCCATACCATTAAAAATGGTTAGCGGTGTTGCTGCGGCGAGTTACCCTCTGACAGGGAAAATAAGCATTCGTGACAGTGCCGGCAAGGTTAAAACGCAAGACTTGGAAGTGGGGGGGAATTTTAGCTTTGATGTCAGCGAAATGCAGTCCCCTTTTATGCTGCGTGCTAGCGGTGAAGCAATGGATGAACACTATGTGCTACACGCAGCGGCCACCAATTCGGATGGTGATGGGCATTACAACGTCAATCCAATAACTGACTTGATCGTTGCCAAAGCAGTTGGCCAAGTTGCAGCAGGGTATTTTAATGGCGGAAACTACAGCAACTTAACCTACGAAAGCCTGGCTAAGCAGGAAACTGCCGTGCAAGCCCGCATTCAACCCCTGCTCTCCGCAGCAGGAGTGCCTGAGAATGTAGACTTACGACGCCATGTGGTAGCCAAAGACGAATCCGGCATCAAGGCCGTGCTTCATGTTCTGGCTATTAATGTTGATCAAGGACGCAATGAGGCAGACCTGATTAATCGGCTGAATGCCCAGAAACTAGTGGAACCGCTGAGTCTCACTGCTGGCAGTGGTTCCTTTAATGTTGATGCACAGGTTGCTGAAATTCTACGAGAAATGCCAAGTATTGCCGAATTGATTAGGCAAACTGTTGAACTCGACGAAAAAACTCAGTTAGCGCAAGTGTTGGCTATTTTGCACCCAGACTATCTTGACAATGGAGAGACCAAAGAAGAGTTTGCAAAAACAATTGAAGCAGAAACATATATTAAGGAATCAAAAAAACTGCGCTACTTTCAGATTAAGTCATATCAACATGAGGCTCTAGCGGTCGCTATTACTAATGAATATGTTAAATCGAATAAAAAAGGTCGTGAAATTTTCCACGCGCCATACTTTTTATATAAAAGAGATCATGGTGGGAAATGGTTAGCATTTGGTAATCGACAGACAACCAATGTTATTAGTGTTAGGCAGCGCAATGTTGATTTAAAAGATTCGTATTGTCTTGTGAACTGCGATGCAATCCAATTAAGTTTGAACGCCGCTTTTTCTAACGGCGAAATAAGTGACCGCATTGTAAAAGTCATTGTTTATGGGCCAGGATTGCCAACGAGCGGACTTGTGGCAAATCAGTTACGTTCAGAGTCGTTTAAGGTACTATACTGGGAATTTGATATTCCAAATATGGTTACTAATCTTAACTATACCTATCTAGAATCTAAATCCTCTGTCTACTTCTACAAAAACAACCCTGAGGTTAGAGCAATTGGAAAATGGCCCGTATATAAAGTGGAGTTGTTTGATGCAGAGGGCAAGCTACTTAATAATGAAAATGAAACATTCTCTTACTTCGAAGCCGATTAGTTAATTAGGAAGCATGACTGATCATAAATGATCAGTTAAAGATTCTGGGCTGTGATCACTTTGACGTAGCCCAGAACTTAAG
>NZ_PDZH01000230.1 GCF_002735695.1 Chitinimonas sp. BJB300 | reverse complement strand
CCTACCATCGCCGACAAGCCCGTTGCTGTCGCCGCGCCAAACGTGCTCAGCAAATAGTCGGTGTACAAATCGAGTTCTTTGTTCTTCATGGCGACAGGTTATCGTATGCACTGCGTAACATCAGTAATTAAGCGCCGACGGTTTCAAATAGTACGTCGATTTGTTTGCGGGCTTGAGTAAAGGCGGCCTCGCGTGCTTCGGGCCCCATACTCAGGCCGTGTGCGTGGATGACTGTGATGTCGGTGATGCCCACAAAGCCAAGCACAAACTTGAGATAGTCATCGTGTGCGGCGGCAGTAGGTTGCCCTGCATGCATACCGCCAGCCGTTGAGACAATCACGACTTTCTTGCCGCCCGCCAAGCCTTCCGGTCCATTGGCACCATAACGGAAGGTCTTGCCGGCGACGGTGACTCTATCTATCCAGGCTTTCAACTGGCTGGGGATGGAGAAGTTATACATCGGTGCGCCAATGATGATCGCATCGGCAGCCAGAAACTCATTCAGTACGTTGTCCGATAACGCTGCTTCATGCGCCTGGGTGGCATTGCGTAATTCCGCCGGTGTGCCATTGGCCCCCAATGTGAAGCCTGACAATTGGCCTATGGCATCACTCGCCAGGTCCCGATAGCTGACACTGACGTTGGGTTGGCTGGCGCGCCAAGCATTGGCAACTTCGAGGCTCAGTTGGCGTGAGGCGGAAGCATCGCCAAGAATGCTGGAATCAATGTGCACGAGTTTCATAGTGTTCTCCGAGTTTTATCGCCAAAGCCGGCGAATTGCTTGGATTGAATACTATGTGCGGTGCCAATCATTGAATAGATAGCTAAAATACGATAGATCGTTCTATTGATGGGACAGTTGAATGCAAGACTTGAATGACCTGCACTATTTCGCCCGTGTTGTAGAGGCGGGCGGTTTTGCCGCAGCGGGGCGCGTGATTGGGATCCCGAAGTCGCGGCTGTCACGGCGAATCGCCGGATTGGAAAGCCGGCTTGGCGTACGGCTTTTGCAGCGGACGACACGCAAGCTTGCCCTGACGGAGGTGGGAGAACTCTATTACCAGCAATGCCAAGTAATGCTGCAGGCCGCAGAAGCGGCGGATGAGGCGGTTACCTTGCTAAGTGCCGTACCTAGGGGGCGGCTGCGGGTTTCGTGCCCCGTCTCCTTGCTACAGGATATGTTGGCTGACCTGATTCCGTTGTTTCTCGCGGCCTATCCGGAAGTGCGCTTGGAAGTGGTGATGACCAATCGCAGGGTGGATTTACTAGAAGAGGGGATAGATATCGCGCTGCGTGTCCGTAGCCCCAATGATGAAGACCCGTCCTTGGTTGCCAGGCGTCTGTTGCCCGCCGGTGGTGTGCTGGTGATGGCGGCCAGCCTGCGTGCCACGGTAAAGATTCGCGAGCCGGCCGATTTGGTGCAGTTGCCCGCTTTGGGGGCGATAGGGCCTGACCGCAGAGTGCACTGGCAGTTGACGGGGCCTGATGGGCGTCGCGAGGACATCGCCTTGGAACCCCGCTTGGCGATTGAGGACTTTGGCACCCGCAAATTGGCGGCTTTACGGGGTCTGGGTGTCACCATGTTGCCGGTGCCTTATTGCCAAGCCGAATTGGCGGCAGGGACATTGGTGCGACTTCTTCCGGACTGGACAATGCCGATGGCGAGTCTTCAAGCTGTCTATCCACATCGGCGCGGTTTGTCCCCTGCTGCACGAACTTTTGTTGAATTTCTGGTACAAGAGTTCAGCAAGGGACCACAACGGTTGGTTTGAGTACGGTGTAGGGCTTATCTTTGCCCGTGGGCTGTGCTTGTATTGCGGATGTCCCTAGGCTTTGATTCCGGCAGACTTTGCTACTCTCCGGGCGATGAAGCAGAGCACAAACATTTCATAAAAAGCCTGCTTCCAACGGATCAGCCGCCCCCCGTATCCATCATGTAGAGTTTCCCCCATGCAAACCGCAAACGCCGCAGCCACTGCTGCGCCGCGCCCATTGGGCGCCAGTGACTATAAAACCCTTTCCCTGGCCGCATTGGGCGGTGCGCTGGAGTTTTACGACTTCGTCATCTTTGTATTTTTCGCTACGGTATTGGGCCAGTTGTTCTTCCCTCCCGAAATCCCCGATTGGCTGCGCCAGCTACAAACCTTTGGCATCTTCGCCGCCGGTTATCTGGCTCGTCCATTGGGTGGAATTGTGATGGCGCACTTTGGTGATTTATTGGGCCGTAAGCGGATGTTCGCTTTGAGCATACTGATGATGTCGGTGCCCACCTTGCTAATGGGTCTGTTGCCAACCTATGCAAGTATTGGATTGGCTGCGCCGCTTATGCTGCTGGCTCTGCGGATTGTGCAAGGTGCGGCTGTCGGAGGGGAAGTGCCTGGCGCATGGGTGTTCGTTGCCGAACATGTGCCGGGTAGAAACATAGGTTTTGCCTGCGGTACGCTTACTGCAGGGCTATCTGCGGGTATCTTGTTGGGTTCCTTTGTCGCTACGCTCGCTAATACGCTATTTACGCAGGAAGAGCTGCTGGACTACGGTTGGCGGATTCCGTTTCTGCTGGGTGGCGTGTTTGGCATCTGCTCCATGTACCTACGGCGTTGGTTGGAAGAGACCCCCATCTTTGCCGAACTGAAACAAAAGAAAGCACTTGCGGCGGAGTTGCCATTGAAAACTGTGTTGCGTGAGCACCGGCGTGGTGTCTTACAGTCAATGCTGCTGACCTGGCTACTGTCGGCGGCGCTGGTGGTAATGATTTTGATGACGCCCCCTATGCTGCAGAAGAGTTTTGGCTTTGATGCGGTGACTACCTTGAATGCCAATAGCGTGGCTGTGATCTGCTTGGTATTTGGCTGCATTCTGGCAGGCCATTTGGCGGACCGTTTTGGGGCTGCCCGTACGGTATTTCTGGGTACATTCTGGTTGGCATTCTGTAGCTGGTTGCTATATGCCAATCTTGCCGCGCACCCAGATTGGCTGATGCCGCTATATGCCTTGACAGGTTTCAGTGTGGGTATTGTTGGTGCGATTCCGTACGTGATGGTGCATGCTTTTCCTGCTCAGGTACGTTTTACCGGCTTGTCGTTCTCCTACAATGTGGCCTATGCCATCTTTGGCGGCTTGACGCCGATTTTGGTGGGTTTGCTTGCCAAGTCGACCCCTATGGCGCCGGCCTACTATGTTATGGCGGTATCGGTGGTCGGCATGATTACAGCCTGCTCCCTACCGCGTAAGCCGGCGTTTAGCTAAGCAGACGCATCGAATTACTCAGCAGGCTTCACCGCTCGGTGGTGTAGGGTAAAAAAGGGCTCGCAATGTATTTGCCAGCCCTTTTTTATACTGATGTCCTGAGTCTTTTAACTATTCACCCGGCAACTAAGTGTTGATCAGGCGGCGTACTTGATCCTGGGGTCTTCGAAATAGGAGCACACTCGTTCCGGGGTGTTTTCCAACATCTCCATATGGGCTTTGGTCGCTTGCTTGAG
>NZ_PDZH01000022.1 GCF_002735695.1 Chitinimonas sp. BJB300 | reverse complement strand
TGAATGCCTGAGCATCAAGACGCAGAAGAACCCATTCGCACTTTGCCGCAAGTTACTGATCAACGCCTCTCGCGCGGCTTATGATCAGTTACAGCTGCTTCTCGCAGCTACTGCGTAACATCAGTTATTGAGATGGGTGAACCCCACCCACCCGTACCAAAGCCATCGTGACTTGAAAGGTCGTCTATGAACTGGAAATTGCCGGTCATGCTAGTCACAGCCTGTGCCAATGGGGTGCCGCCTTATGGCAGCTTCACCAGTTGTTTCAGGATACGATCCGCCGCATGGTCCAGGTAACTGTGCTGAACATTACCGGCTAGTTTGACTAAACCATTTTTACTGGCAGCGCCGCGGCTTTGCAAACCCAGAACGGTCTTGAAAGGTTGATCGCTATAGACTTGGTCGTAGTCGTAGACAGGTTCTAACTGTTTCAGCAGACCACCCAACATTGCGCCTGCACTGCCAGGTTTATGGATGTCCTGGCCCAGGGCGTAAACGTAGTAGTCTGCTGTCAGCGTCTTCCTGGCCTTCTGGCTACGAGTTAGTTGCTGCCAATTACCCACAGCAAACTCGCCCCGATCAGCATAGCTGGGATCATATGCCGGAACATGCTCACCCCATTAAGCAATGATTTCATTTTGGTGATTGATATACCCCTGACCTCGGACACCCGCCGTCCATGTTGCACTCCGATAAAGGTCAGATCACGAACACGGTGTGGGTCCAGCTGTTCATTGGCCTCCCCAATGGCTCCGCTGCTGATGCTTTGGGTCCGAGCCGTAGCATAAAAACGGTTAATGTGTTGGTTCATTTCCGAAAGCTTTGCGTAAGCAAGTTATGCAATATGGGTATTTTGAAAATTCGCAGTCATTGCCTGAACCTAGGCGTGTCGCCCCGACACACTGCTTGCTTGGTCATCACTTCTGCAAATGTCCCAAAGTCTAAGGTGTACTAATGATCTACTTCTTATTGATTCTGCTTGCCGTTCTGCTACTTGCTGCCTTTGCCATTAAAACCTCAAAGGAAAGCGATGGTGGTAAGGGTGAAAACTGGCCACTTGTAGTTAAGCGGCCTTTATCGCAACCCGAGCAAGTATTGTATTACCGTCTGATTGAAGCTTTACCAGGGTTTGTCATTCTTCCTCAGGTCAGCTTATCTCGCTTTCTTGATGTCAAGAAAGGAGTGAAGAACCCAATGAGCTGGCTCAATAGAGTGAATCGAATGAGCGTTGACTACTTGGTTTGCAGTCCAGCAATGCAAATCGTGGCTGTGATTGAACTGGATGACGCTAGTCATAAACGCCCAAATCGCATTAAGGCCGACGAAACGAAGAAGCGGGTTTTGACTACAGCGGGCATTCATATCATCCGCTGGCACGTACAGTCGTTACCCAAAGTATCCGCAATTGAAGCAAGACTTCAGTTGGCGCCTGAAATGCCACTTGCCTCAGTTAACTAATCGCCTCAGAACCTGTTCAAAAGAGAAACAACCGCCATGGCTGGTAGCGAATTCGCTTACCGGCCTCCACAGGCCTATGCTAATAACTTGACATAATAATGATTATGGGAAAATTTAGATCAAGCCAAACAGCTTGCAGCATTTCAAATGCGTTACCAAGACCGCGGCTAAATCGAAAACCAAGCGCAACAGCAGCCCCTAAATACTAGGTTGACCACTCATAGTAATAATTAGCAATACCTGATACTCTTAATCTCAGAAAATCCAGAACACCCCGCTTCCCGCTAGAAAGGTCTACACATGCCTAACCCTGGCTTCACAAAAACTATTCTGACCCTTGGCTTGGTTGTCCCGGCCCTTTCTCAACTATTCAGCTGCAACCCGCATTAGTCGGTGTTTCCAGAGGTTCGTATGGGTAAAAAAATCTTACTAATTACATTATGTTGTATTTACATATCAATATTCCTCAATATTCCAGTTTTCTGGAAACGGACGGATTTAATTTTACTTTTCTCTAGTTGTTTATTTCTTTTCTCTTTTTCCTATTTGCCATTGTATTGCGCTAGTTTTTTTGGCGTCAATTCTCTTAAAATAACCGCATCCGCTATACTTATAGCATCATCTGTCGCCAGTTATTTCATGTATTTTTACAATGCTGTTATTGACTATGGAGTAATTCAAGCTGTTTTTACCACAGAAAAAAGTATTACATTAGAAGAAGTCGTAGATTTAAAATTTATTTTGTGGAATGCAATATTCGGGGTGCTACCTATAGGCTTTCTATGGTGGTACAAAATTGAGGTTTCGCCTAAGCGCCCATGGTTTAAATCTCCCGGGGTATGGGTATCCATTCTGTCCGGGCCTGCTTGCATGCTTTTTATTTTTTATTTCTTATCGTCAAGTTTTGACTTGTTTGAAAAGTACGAAGAAGAAAGTAATTTTAAAATGGCGCAGCCTGCTGTCGTCATTGCACAAACGCATATTCCAACCAATTGGATGCTAGCAACAAGCGTATATGCCTATGATTTTTGGCGGCGGCGCCAGGAAAAAGAGATACATTTTGATCCTTCAAAGCATTTTAATTATGTGTTACCAAAATATAATGATGATACATTTGTAGTTGTAGTCATTGGCGAAACAACTCGCTACGACCATATGGGGATCTTTGGTTATGCGCGAAATACAACGCCATTACTAGCTCAAGAAAAAAACATGGTGCCGCTACGTGGACATTCATGTGACACCATCACACGCTCATCGCTGAGTTGTATGTTTGTTCGGCCAGGTGGAACCATAGATAGTTCGATTCAATCCAGACCCATACTTAAAGAAGAAAATGTTTTTAAGGTTTTTAAATCGCTTGGTTTTTCTATGGATCTTTTTTCCACCCAAGGTGAAATCAAATTCTATTTAAGAACGGGTACCGACAGTTTTAAATTTAGTGAGTCCTATGCAGCTGAAGCCAACAATCTTAGACTGCCCATATACGATACAGTCATGCTCCCGGACTTTGCTCATTCGCTCGAAAATCATCCTAACGGGAAACACGTAGTCATACTTCATACTATGGGGTCTCACTATAAATACAGTGTTCGATATACTAAGTCGTTTGATGTGTTTGGTCGGGACAGCCAGGTCAAGGATAGCAATTCAAACAACGAGCTAATTAACACTTATGACAATAGTATCTTATCCACAGATTCGTTTTTATCACATATCTTTGAAAAATTACGCAACAAAAAAGCCGTGCTCATTTATACGTCCGACCATGGGGAATCTTTAGGAGAAAATGGGATATTCAGGCATGGCGCCCCAAAGTCAACTGCGCCTATTGAGCAGCGGAATGTGCCATTTATTATCTGGGCTTCCGACCTTTGGTTAGCTGAAGCTAAAAATCGCGATGCCTTTGAACGTATTCGCCAGAAACAGGATACGACTATCAAGCATGAAACCCTTTTTTCCTCAATGTTGGATTGCCTTGGTATAACTTCTAATAATGGCGGCATCGATAAAAAATACAGTTGGTGTTCTGAGTGAGGCTTACAAGCACCTCGAATAAGTAGGGCACCTCGAAAAACCCTCCGCCCATGGCATGATTCCGACATCCAAAAGTCAGCCTTCCCATCATGATCAAATCCAGTCTGTTTGCCAGTGAAGAACGTGAAGCCAAGCTTGATCAGCTGGGCGATGCTCTGAAGGTCCTGGGGACCCATGTCGATTTTGCCGCACTGGCGGCAGACATTGACCGAGCAGCGCCTCGACCCAGCCGCGCCCGCGGCGGCCGGCCGCCGTTTCCGACGGAATTGATGGTTCGGGTGCTGCTGGTTCAGCAATTATTCAATCTCAGCGATGAGCAGATGGCATTCCAGTTGCTGAATCGCCTGAGTTTCCAGCGCTTTGTCGGTCTACGCTGTAGCAGCCAGATTCCAGACCGTACCACCATTTGGACCTTCAAGGAGCGGCTCATTGCCGCAGGTGCGAGTGACTGCATCTTTGAAGCGGCCAATCGGCAGTTAGCCAAACATGGCTATATTGCACGCGGTGGTCAGATGGTGGATGCCAGCATCGTGCAAGTCCACCCCTTCGCGAGTCTGGCGCAGATGGGTGGAAAAGCCCTACGTTGCATCGGGTTGGCACGCGCCACCTTGAACCTGCACTGGAAGCTTACGCCGCTGTAATGTCAAAAAGTCGGGTTATTCGAGGCGCCCGACCCTGACAATTCACCTTTTGCTGACCGCATCAAAAGCCGGCGCTGACGATAGCCTCAACTTTCTCCTATCTACCCAGTTTGTTCACTTATATCAAAAGGGCGAACCCAAGTCCGCCCTTTTATTTACTCACCGTCCGACCAGCCGCCATGGGCCGCATTTTCAAAACGCGAATAATGGCCCAGGAAGGTGAGCCGTACCGTGCCAGTCGGCCCGTTACGGTGCTTGCTGATAATGATCTCTGCAAGGCCCTTATCAGGAGAATCGGGATTGTAGTATTCGTCGCGATACAGAAACATGATCAAATCCGCATCCTGCTCGATGGCACCGGACTCACGTAAGTCAGACATCATGGGTCGCTTGTTTGGCCGTTGCTCTACCGACCGGGACAACTGCGACAACGCAATCACCGGCACACGCAATTCCTTGGCCAAGCCCTTGAGCGAGCGTGAAATTTCGCCTACTTCTGTGGCGCGATTCTGATCGCGACCAGAGCCGGACATGAGTTGGATATAGTCGATGACAATCAAACCCAGCTTGCCATCAAACTGGCGTGCAAGCCGGCGTGCTCGTGCGCGCAACTCCAGTGCCGTCAGGCCCGGTGTTTCATCAATGAAAATATTGGCTTCAGAAAGCTTGCCCGCTGCATAGGTAAGTTTCTGCCAATCGTCGTCCTCAAAACGACCTGTCTTGATTTTGTGCTGGTCCAGCCGGCCCACTGAGCCCAGCATCCGCATCGCCAGCTGCGCCCCGCCCATTTCCATAGAGAATATAGCGACGGGCTTTTCCGCATCAATTGCGACGTTCTCGGCGATGTTTACCGAGAACGCGGTCTTCCCCATCGAAGGACGACCGGCCACAATAATTAAATCACCCGGCTGCAGGCCGGATGTACGTGCGTCAAGGTCGACGAAGCCTGTTGGGGTACCTGTTACAGCATCGGGGTTGTCGCGGCTGTAAAGTTCATCAATACGGGTGACCACTTCCTTGAGCAAATCCTGCATCGCCAGGAAGCCCTGCTTACCACGTGCAGACTGCTCGGCAATTTCGAATACCTTGCCCTCAGCCTCGTCAAGTAAGTCCGCGGCTTCGCGGCCCGCAGGATTGTAGGCCCCATCGGCAATCTCGGTGCCAATGACAGCAAGCTGACGCATGATCGAGCGCTCGCGCACAATCTCGCCATAGCGCTTGATATTGGCGGCACTGGGTACGTTCTGTGCCAAGCTGCCCAGATAGGTCAACCCACCGATATACGCGAGCTGGTTGTTGTTTTCCAGCGATTCAGCCACCGTAACCGCATCAGCAGGCCGGCCCGTTTCAATCAGACGCGATACATGGCGAAAGATCACCCGGTGGTCATCGCGATAGAAATCGCTTTCATACACGACATCGGCGATGCGGTCCCATGACCGGTTGTCGATCAGCAAGCCACCCAGTACCGATTGCTCGGCCTCAACCGAATGGGGCGGCGTACGAATAGCTGCAATCTGAGGGTCTGCTACGGCAAGCGCCGCGCCAAAATCGAAGTTATCGTCTTGATCGAATTGCATAGGTTCCAACTGAGGCTTAGCATGCGGGGCCGAATGGCTTCGCAAAGAAGCCGTATTCTACCAGCCGTACCCCTTACCCATACTGTTCATGCCGCAAGTTCGTAAATCTATCCTCGTCCCCCACCCTGCCTCGCTGATGTTCTCACTGGTCGACCAAGTGGAGGACTACCCTTCATTTCTGCCCTGGTGCGGCAATACCCAGCTGCACCGGCGTGATGCCGAATGGACGGTTGCCACCATCGGCATCGACTATCTGGGCCTGCGCTCTTCCTTCACCACCGAAAACCACAAAGAAGCCGATGTCATCAACATGGCGCTCAAGGAAGGCCCATTTAAGCGCCTCAACGGTTCTTGGCGCTTTCACGCATTGACGGAAGATGCCTGTAAAGTGGAGTTTGAATTGGACTATGAATTTTCCAATAGCGTGCTGGAAAAGCTGGTGGGACCGGTATTCAACAAAATCGCCACCACCTTTGTCGATGCCTTTGTCAAGGAGGCCGACCGGCGCCATGGCTGACGCCGTGATTATCAACGCGCAAATCTACCAAGCTGCTTCTGCAAAAAAATACGGGGCATTACCCAAAGCAGGTATGCCCCAAACATCGCACAGCAGAGGCCACAGTCGCCAGCCTCAAGCAGCAGGCTTAACTCAATGCATAATAGGGATTAAAGTGCACCCAATCCATACTAAGGGTACTCAGCATAGTTTCCCCACTCCCGCCAGCATCCATAAATGCAGTGGCATTTGGAATTGCAATCCAGCCAACGACGGCAGCGAATGGGATCTTGGTCACATTGACCTCCCCACCAGTCAGATCATCTTTTCTGTAGCCATTTTGTATGATGATTGCCGCCATGTCGTAAGCAGCTTCACGAGCCGGTAACTTTGCCGTATCTACGATGTAGATATATCCGTCCCGTTTACCAGCGCTGCAATAGTAAAAGGCATCTTCAAGTTTCTTGGCCGTAGAAACGCCAGACTGTCCGGTAGCACCCACCGCAAGTCCTAACAGACCCTGCGCTTCCAATAAATTATCGGGTAGACGCAAGTCCTTCCCACCTTCAAAACCATCAATTGCCGCAATATCCGTGGGTATTCTTGAGTCTCCCCGGAATACCAATCCCTGATATGCATACAACCGGTCCTTGCGCTTATTGTCAGCGTGGTACGGCAGCCCCACGACCTCCCCACGCGCACGCTCCTTGGTTAAAAAGTCATAGAGCTCTCGTCTATTCGCAATACTGGCCAGCGTTGCGGTCGTACTTGGCGGCGCAGTTGTAACGGGGGGTGTAGTCGCTGTCGGGGTTGTAGTCGTAACCGGGGGCACACCCGTAACCGGTGGTGTAACCGTAGTTGGGATTGTAGTCGTAACCGGTGGCGTAACCGCAGTCGGGGTTGTAGCTGTAACCGGAGGCACACCCGTAACCGGTGGTGAAGTCGTGCTTGGGTCGGTATTCACCGCTCCATCGACACCCACCGCCATGTTTACCGGAGGAGGAGGGGCGTCATCGCCACCACAGCCCGTCAGCAAAACAACCGACAACAGGCCACATGCCAATGAAGCCTTCCCTAAACTACGCAACCAGGGTTTATTGCTACCCAGGGACGTATTTTCAAGAGCTTGGTTAAAACGATAGTCAACACGATTGCTACTATTCGATTCTAAGGACAAAATCAGGTCTTTCTGTTACGCCATACAGTTCCCTTGCACGGCATTCGGATGGCAAAAAGGAGCGCAGGCTACCTATCGCCTCCATCTATACCTTTCATTTTTCTACCAAGTTTTCGTTTTTTTACCGCCGTAACGGCACTGAATTTCATTCGCATACCGCTTAAAAATCAGTGGTGACGGGGGTCTCAACCCTTCATCGGCGATCAGTGGCTTTCAATATATTTGTTCAAAATCAATCCATTGCCGATGGAGTTTCAAGCAATATGTACATCGAAGTTGCCTACGCTGAGCCCGCCCAACAAAGCCTCGTATCATTGGATTTAGCCGAGGGGTGCACCGTGGAGGATGCCATTCGCGCTTCCGGCCTGCTCACGCGTTTTCCAGGCATTGATCTGTCTGTGAACAAGGTAGGCATCTTTGGCCGCGCCTGCCCACTTAACACGGTATTACGGGAACAAGACCGGGTTGAAATCTACCGCCCCCTATTTGCCGACCCAAAGGTAGTGCGACGCGAACGGGTTGCGGCAGGAAAAACCATGAAAAAGGCCAGTCAGCCCGATTGAAGCCAGGCGACTGGCCCTGTGCTGTGAATACAGGGTCGGCCTAAAAAATCAGGTACGTGAAACTGCCTTATAGCTTGCCAAAGCCTGGGATATACCGGCTACTTTAGGCGCATCACCCAACCCAAATTCTGCTTGTAAACTGGCCTTGTTTGCGCCGATGTAGTCGATTACCCGATCAAGATTGGCCAATCGGTTGCTGATGAAATTGTTGTCGGCATTAAGCATGGCGGCAGACTTGGCAAAGTCGCCGCTAAACGCCTGAATAGTCTCAACGGCCCCCACCTTGTTGCTTGCCAGCACCGAATCCAGCTTTGCGGTATCCAGCGTCGCCAACTTGGTAGTCGGGTCTATCGTCAAGCCTAAGGCTGCCATGCCACGCACGCCATATTGCGCCCCAGTAAAAGGGCTCTCGATGCGTTGGTCCAGTTCGTAACGCGATACTTTGGCGGCATTCGAATCTGCCAGTGCGGCACCCGCCTGCATCTCAGCATCGAACTGTTTAATCCAGGCGTTGTATTCATCGACAAATTCCGTCAACTCGGCCTTGATGTTGCTGTTGTCCGTCGATGTCGTCAGGCCAGCCAGCTCCTCGCTTTCCAGTTTGATATCTCCTAATTCGGTCTTCATTTCTGTGAGGGCGGCAAATTCTGTCTGGTACGATACCTCCCGCTGCCGGATTACGCTCATCATCTTGTAACCGGATTCCGGGTCGAATAGCGACAGATTCCGTCCATCCGCCGACAGGCCATTGGCCCCGCTGGCGGTGGTGCCTGACGTGGATTGGGCTGTTAGCGGATCCGCCGCCTCTTTACTGTCAAAGGCTGCACTGAGCAAAGTACTGAGATTCTGGGACTGGAATTGAGCAAGCTGCACTGCAAAACTACCGGCATCGGCCGTGTCAGCTTGGTTACGCTTGGTATTGGTCAGACTGGTGATAAAACCATTTACTGGATTGGACTGAACAGACATGGCGCACCTCCTACTGGTCGAACTGAATGACGACTACCGCTTTAGCAATAAAAGCAAGAAGCGCACCGCCAGGCGTGCATGATCCGACCAGAGGTAGAACCTGTTCAACGCCTTACTACGCTTCCCTTTTCAGGCCGCATGACGTTGAACAAGCTCGAACGGACACCGCTTGCAGTCACTCGCTCGCAAGCACCGAATCTTCGGGCAACATAGGTGCTTGCGCCGGCTCGTCGAAGCGGACATGTTCGATTTCCACAAACCGCTTACTGATTTTTTCGCTGGAAATCTGCACTTGTTGCGCATCCTCATGCGCTTGGCGGATATGCGTAGCCAAGTTCTTCATGCGAGTGTCAAAACGACGGAAGTCTTCTGACAACCGCGATAATGCCGCCTTGATAATGTGGACCTGCTGGCGGGTTTCCACATCCTTGATCACCGCACGCGCCGTATTCAACACTGCCATCATGGTAGTCGGCGACACAATCCAGACCCGCTTGCCCATGGCGTATTGCACCAGTTCCGGGTTGTAGGCGTGGATCTCGGCGAACACAGCCTCCGCAGGAATAAACATCACCGCACCATCGGCCGTTTCACCAGCAATGATGTATTTATCGGCAATGGCGTCGATATGCTTTTTGACATCGACTCGGAACTGACGCTGGGCAGCTGCCCGCTCGGGTTCGGTTACCGTCGTGCCAAACATGCGGTGATAGTTTTCCAGCGGGAACTTGGAGTCCACCGCTACCATGCCTGTGGGCTCAGGCAACTTCAGCAGGCAATCGGCACGGGTGCCATTCGACAGCGTAGCCTGTAGTTGATAGCTGCTGGTGGGCAGTACATTGCTCACCAGATGTTCCAACTGTACTTCGCCAAAGGCGCCGCGCGAGCGCTTGTCACCCAGCAACTCTTGCAAACTGACCACATTGGTCGTCAGGCCATCGATTTTTTTCTGCGCCTCGTCAATGGTGGCAAGACGCGCCATGACGCTGGCGAAGGTTTCGTTGGTCTTCTTGAAGCCCTCATCAAGGCGCTCGGTCACTTTCCCGGAAATCTGCTCAAGTCTTGTATCAACAGTTTGCGTCAGCTGGCCAATGGTTTGGGTCAGCTGCTCGGTTGTACGCCGCAAGGTGTTGAGCAGAAGTTCCTGCTGGGCCCTGCCCTGTTCACCAACTAGTTTGCTCACCGTCTCCAGCACCTCGGTACGTAACCTATCCTGTTTCTGCTGCACAGTCTGCGAGATATCCGCCAACTGTTTGGCTACCGCCTCGCGGCTATCAGCCAGCGCCTGGGCCTGAGCCATTTGCATTGCTTGCAGCGCACCGGTCTGCGCAATCTGGGCGACTTGGAGCGCTTCCGTCTGGCTGGCCCGCAGGTTATCGAGACCAATGCGCGTGTCCTTGAGCTCGCCCGCCACCGCCTCGCGCAAACGATCAAACGACTGCCCAACGCTATCACGTAAACGCTCGCCAGATTCGATGACACTGCCCCGCAGCCTATCGCTTTGCTCGGCGAAACCCTGCGTCAGCGCCTCAGACTGTCGGCTCAGCCCCGCATGCAAGTCCTGCAGCATGCCGCGATGCTTCTCCTCCAATTGCGCCGTGATCAGGTCAAGCGTTGAGTACTGCGCCTGCGCCAACTGGCCAAGACGCACTACCACCAAGCCGCCGGCCAGCAATATCACCAGCGCAACGATGCTAAACAGGATTTCAAGCATAAGACTAATTCCAAGGGCATTGAGTTTGGCAGCGATGATACGCTGAACACTGCCTGACTTCCGCCCCGGTATCGAGCATCAACCCACAAGTATCTCCAAACCAGTGTAATCATCCCCATTGCATCGCCATCCCGATACTAAATTTTTTTGCTGCGCCACTGACAATGTCCAGCGATTCGATTCCCTTTTGCCGTCAAGCCCGCACGGTCTAATTCCTATCGACAGACCACCACGCCAGGGTAGCGCCCGCTTCAAAGCACCTTGCCTTTCCTTGCCGAGGGTTCCACACTGGAAAACTCAGGGTCATAAGTTACTTTACCTCCCGATGTCGCGTTGCGTAGCCCTTCTACTCCTTCTCACTCCAACCCTGCTTATGGCGGACGAAGCCGTCCAAAGCCATGCAGAGATCAGTGATGCCGCCAGCCAGTTTCTGACAGCCCAGTTGGCCATACATGGCGAACGCGCCACGTTCGAGCTGGGCCGGCTGGATTCCCGTCTCAAGCTGGCCGTCTGCCAGCAGCTCGACGTGAAGCTGGCGCAAGGCAACCGCCTGATTGGCAACAGCAGCCTGCGCGTTGTTTGTAACAAAGGCGCCAAGTGGTCGGTCAATCTACCCGTCGCCATTTCGATTCAAACCGAATACTGGGTAAGTGCTCGCGCACTGCCCGCTGGCCAGGAACTGGGCCCGGAAGACATCGAAAAACGCACCGGTGATTTGTCCCAGCTCCCTCCAAGCATCGTTACCGACTATGCGACTGCCATCGGCCGCACACTGATTGGCGGCGCCCCAGCTGGCGCGCCGATTCGGAATGATCAACTGCGCGCGGCCTTCACCATCAAAGCAAACGAAATGGTCAGGGTCGTCGCCAAAGGCAACGGCTTTGAAGTGGTCAGCGAAGGCCGTGCCATGAGCAATGCCGGGGAAGGCCAACAAGTCAGCGTAAAAATGGTCTCTGGCGCAACCGTGCAAGGCACCGCCCGCGCCAACAGCACCGTGGATGTACGTTACTAGCCGTATTTCTCCTCGCCGGACCGGCTTGTTTTAACGCATTGCCGCAAGTCGCCTGGACCCCCAGCCCCCCCACAAGTAGAATCGCCTGTCTTACCTCGCTGATCACCCTATTTAATTTCATGCTGGTATTTCGCGGCGCTCCTTTTCGTTCTGTCGGCCCCTGTGCACTTACCATCGGTAATTTCGATGGCCTGCACCGGGGGCATCGTGCCATGCTCGATCGCCTTGTTGCAGAGGCTAAGCGCATGGGCCTACCTGCCGCGGTCCTGACCTTCGAGCCGCACCCCCGCGAGCTATTCACACCCGACGCTGCACCCGCAAGGCTGTCGAGCTTGCGCGAAAAGCTGGAGTTGCTGCGGGAGGCCGGCATAGACCGTGTCTATATCGCGCATTTTCGCCATGCCTTTGCCGCGCTCAGCGCAGAAGATTTTGCCAGTGATATCGTGGCGAAACAGATTGATGCCCGCTATGTGCTGGTCGGCGATGACTTCCGCTTCGGCAAGAGCCGCAGCGGAGACCACGCCAAACTGGCGTTGCTGGGGCACCAACTCGGTTTTCTGGCAGAAGCCATGCCCGAAATCGCTGTGGATGGCCAACGTGCTTCCAGCACCGCCGTACGCGAGGCGCTGGCGCGGGGTGACATGGATGCTGCCAATCAGCTGCTGGGTCGCCCCTACAGCATCAGCGGCCGCGTCAAACATGGCCGTAAGTTAGGGCGCGAAATCGGCTTTCCCACCGCCAATATCCAGGTGAAGCACAATCGCCCGCCGCTGATGGGTATCTTCGTGGTGGAAGTCCATGGCCTAGGTCAACCGATAGCCGGCGCGGCCAGCCTGGGGTTGCAACCCACGGTGGATCAATCCGGTCGGATGTCGCTGGAGGTACACCTGCTTGACTTCGAGGGCGATATCTACGGCAAGCACCTACGGGTCGATTTCCTCAAGAAGCTGCGCGACGAGGAAAAATACGATGGGTTGGCACCGCTGATAGCCCAGATAACCATCGACGTGGAAAACGCCCGCGCCTATTACCGCGAACGTCGTCACAGCGAACGAATTAGCCTCCCCCGTTCGTGAGCGAGCGGGGGCAGCACGAACTACGCCGGCTGGCGATATGCGCGAGCCGTGATCCTGAAATTACCGAGTTGAATACCATGTCTGAACAAAACAAGTACCCTGTCAACCTGCTTGACACGCCTTTCCCCATGCGCGGCGACCTGGCAAAGCGCGAACCCAGCTTCCTGCAGCGCTGGCAAGACCAGAAGCTTTATGAACGGGTACGCCAAGCCAGCGCAGGCCGGCCCAAGTTCATCCTGCATGATGGCCCACCCTACGCCAACGGCGACATCCACATCGGCCATGCTGTCAACAAGGTGCTCAAGGACATCATCGTCAAGACCAAGATCCTGTCGGGCTTTGATGCGCCCTATGTGCCGGGCTGGGATTGCCATGGTCTGCCAATCGAGCATCAAATCGAGAAGATCGTAAAGAGCGATAAGACAGCGGTAGCCGCCAATCCGGCCATCCATGCCAAGATCGTCGCCTTCCGCAAGGAAAACGGCCTCGACGAAAAAGCGATTCGCCTGCCTGCCGATTTCGTCCGCACGCTGTGCCGTGAATACGCCGACACTCAGATCGAACGGCAGAAGAAGGATTTCATCCGCTTAGGCATCACCGGTGATTGGGACAACCCATACAAGACCATGGCTTTCAATACCGAAGCCAACATCATCCGCACGATAGGCGAGGTGTATCGCAACGGTTATCTGGTCAAAGGCCAGAAGCCGGTGCACTGGTGTGTTGACTGTGGTTCGTCTCTGGCAGAAGCCGAAGTCGAGTACGAAGACAAGAACAGCCCCGCTATCGACGTCGCCTTCCCAGTCAAAGACCAAGCCGCCCTAGCCCAAGCGTTTGGCCTGCCGCTGCAGAAAATTGCCGACGTACCCGCCTATGCCGTGATCTGGACCACCACGCCGTGGACGCTGCCCGCCAACTATGCCGTGTGCGTCCACCCGGAACTGACCTATGACCTGATCCAGACGCCCAAGGGATTGTTGATTTTGGTGCGCGAACTGGCCGAAACCGCCATCAAGCGCTTTGGCTTCGAATCCGTGGAAGTCGTGGCACAAGCCCATGGCAGCAAACTCGAACATCTGAAGCTGGCACACCCATTTTACGACCGCGAGTCAGTTGTCATTCTGGGTAACCACGTCACAACCGATGCAGGTACCGGCTTGGTGCATACCGCCCCGGCGCATGGCTTGGACGACTGGCTGGTTGCCCAACACTATGGACTGCCCGATGACAACCCCGTGGGTAACGACGGGCGCTATAAGCCCGGCGTAGAACTGTTCGAAGGCAAGACAGTATGGGAAGGTAACCCGCTGATCATCGAGAAACTGGCCGCAAACGATCTGCTGCTCGCCAGCGTGCGCCTCAACCACAGCTATCCCCATTGCTGGCGGCATAAGACGCCCATCATCTTCCGTGCAACGGCTCAGTGGTTCATCAGCATGGAAAAACCCGGCCACGCCGGCGTCTCGCTGCGTTCGGTTGCCCAAAAAGCGGTGGACGACACCGAGTTCTTCCCCGACTGGGGTCGACCACGCCTGGAAGCCATGATCAATAATCGCCCAGACTGGTGCGTATCGCGCCAGCGTAACTGGGGCACACCGATGACCTTCTTCGTCCACAAAGTCACTGGCGAATTGCACCCACGCTCGTTGGAACTACTGGAAATCGTTGCCAAGAAGGTGGAAGAGACCGGCATCAATGCGTGGTTCCTACTTGATGCAGCGGAATTGCTAGGCGACGAAGCCAGAGACTACGACAAACTCAACGATACCCTGGATGTCTGGTTAGATTCCGGGTCAACCCATTTTGCGGTGCTCAAACAACGCCCAGCGCTGGCTTGGCCAGCCGACCTTTACCTGGAGGGTTCCGATCAGCACCGTGGCTGGTTCCAGTCTTCGTTGCTCACTGGTTGCGCCACCACAGGCCGTGCGCCCTTTAAGCAGCTCCTGACCCATGGCTTCACCGTCGATGGCAAGGGCGAGAAGATGTCGAAGTCCAAAGGGAATGTGGTCGCGCCACAGAAGGTAATCGACCAATACGGCGCCGATATGCTGCGCCTTTGGGCCGCCAGTACCGACTACTCCGGCGAGATGAGCATCTCGGACGAGATCCTCAAGCGCGTCGCCGACAGCTATCGCCGCATGCGCAATACGCTGCGCTTTCTGCTGGCCAACCTGAGCGACTTCGACGCCACCAAGGACCTCGTCGCCGTCGACCAGATGCTGACCATCGACCGTTACGCCCTGGTCATGGCCCAGCAGTTCCACGATGCAGTAACGGCAGACTACGCACGCTATAGCTTCCACACCGCAATGCAGGCCGTACACCACTACTGCGCTGATGACCTCGGCGGCTTTTACCTCGATATTCTGAAAGACCGGCTCTATACCACCGCTGCCAGCAGCCCGGCCCGCCGCTCGGCCCAGACCGCGCTGTATCACATCACCCGCAGCTTGGCGCTATTGCTGGCCCCTGTGCTCAGTTTTACCGCCGACGAGGTATGGAACACCTTGAACGGACATGCCGACGACAACACGCTGCTGAATACGTGGTACGACATTCCGCAACCAGCCGACGCGGCAACCCTGGCAAGCGATTGGGCTGGTGTGCGTGATGTGGTAGCGCTGTCCAAAAAGGAAATGGAAGTCCTGCGCGAAGCCGGCAGTATTGGTTCCAGCCTGCAAGCCGAACTTGCCATCACTGCCGATGCCAAGTTGTACCCACTACTGGCAGCGCTGGGTGATGACCTGAAATTTGTGCTGATTGTCTCCAATCTGCAGTTAACCACAGGTGATGAAACCAGCATCAGCGTACAACCATCAGCCGCAGCCAAGTGCGAACGCTGCTGGCACTACCGCAGCGATGTAGGCAGCCACGCCGAGCACGCCACCTTGTGCGGCCGTTGCGTCAGCAATCTGTTTGGCTCGGGCGAGGTACGTAAACATGCTTAGACGCGGTATGGCCCGCTGGCTGTGGTTGGCAGCCGCGATTGTGCTGCTCGATCAACTCAGCAAGCAGTTGATCGAGCATATGATGCATTATGGCGACAGTTTCCCGATCACCCCATTTTTCAACCTTGTGCTGACCTACAACCCGGGTGCGGCATTCAGTTTTCTGGCAGATGCCGGCGGTTGGCAAAAACACTTCTTCACCGGCCTGGCGCTTGTGGTGTCGGTAGTCATCATCAATATGTTGCGCAAACACCATGCCGAAACCCGCTTTGCCTGGGCGCTATCGTTGATTCTGGGCGGGGCAATCGGCAATGTCATCGACCGCATGATCTACGGGCATGTAATCGACTTTATCCAGCTGTATTACGGCCGTTTCTACTGGCCGGCTTTCAATGTTGCCGACTCTGCCATCTGTGTTGGCGCAGCGCTGATGGTATTGGACAGCTTTTACAGCAAGCCCAAGTACACGCGGTAGGCGCCTCACGGCGGACAGATCCCTGGCGAACGCAATGCGTGCCAGGGATCTGCCGTTCAAATATTTTTGCCTGCGTCACGTCACATCAGCCGGTCGAGCGGGCTGACCACGCCCTTCCCGTCCTGATTTAACAGCAGCGTGTATATCTGCGTGGTGGTCAGGTCCTTGTGGCCCAACAACGATTGCACCGTTCGGATTTCATAGCCCGACTCTAACAAATGTATGGCAAACGAGTGCCGTAGCGTATGCGGCGTAGCCTGTTTACCCACGTCGCTCAGTGGTACGGCACGCCGCATGGCTCGCTGCACCTGTTGCTCGTCAATATGATGCCGTCGCACCGCGCCGGTACGCGCGTCAACCGTGCGTGCCCCAGCCGGAAATACATACTGCCACTCCCATTCCTTTGCCGCTGTCGGGTGTTTACGCGCCACGGCGGTCGGAAGCGATACTTGGCCAAAGCCTTCCGCCAGGTCCTGATTATAGATGCCATTTGCGATCGCCAGCTGATCACGCAAGGGCTGCACCAAGGCATTGGGCAACAGGGTTATCCTATCTTTGCCCCCCAAGCGGTCCCTTACCAGCACCTCACCCCGATCAAAATCCAAGTCCGCGACACGTAGCCGGCATCCTTCCATCAACCGCATACCGGTGCCGTACAGCAGGCGCAAAATCAGCCCCGGCGTGCCATCCACCAACGCCAATAGCCGTACGGTTTCAGCTACCGTCAGCACAACGGGTAGTTGCAAAGGTTTTTCGGCGCGCGATATTTCATCAAGCCAGGGTAAATCCAAGCCCAGTACTTCGCGGTAAAGAAACAACAAAGCGGACAGGGCGACATTTTGGGTGGCGGGAGAGGCTTTGCCTTCCACGGCGAGATGCGTGAGAAAAGCCTGCATCTCTGGCTTTGCCAATTCCTGTGGAAGACGTCCGCCATGAAAATGGACAAAACGTCGAACCCATTGCAAATATGCCTGCTCAGTTCGCGAACTATATTGTTTGTTTTGTATGCACTCACGAACTTGACTCAACAACTCGGTTGGTGAAACAGGCAAAGAGACTGACAGGGTCACGGCAACACTCGCAGCGCTGATAGAAAATCCAGTCTAGACCACGCAATAGATCAAATACACAAGCCAATACCAGAACTCTGTATTTGGGTTATCCGTCAAAAACTAATAAAATCAGACGCTGTTTTTCTGAAAAAGCATTTATCTTCCCCCATACCCTCTGTCCGCAGCTTCCGGCTCTCTCAAGACCTTACTCGCCTCAACTGGCACAATACGGCCCTTCGGCCCGTCGGGCCTGGTTTAGATGAGTAGCAGCGTGATGTTGATGGTTACCGAGCCGCATGGCCGCAAAGCAAATAGTGTGGGGCTGCAGCCCTGGGTGGGTGCAACACCATGGGCGGGTCGCGCATGCTGAAAACCCCAAATCGTGTGTTGTCATTTATCCCACCCATGACACAACTCAACACGCCTTATCCCTCCACTGCCTACCTAACAGGGTTCCTGCGTTCACGCGGAATCGATGCGGTACAGGAAGACCTGGCCCTGGCCTTGGTCCTGAAACTTATTTCAAGCGAGGGTCTGGCGCAGATACGCGATGTGATTGCGACGATCGCCGTGCACGACCGAACTGCGTTGGTCCATGGCTTTTTTGAGCACTTCGACCTGTATGCCGCCACCATCGCCCCCACCATCGCATTTCTGCAAGGGCGCGATTCGACGGTAGCGCACCGCATTTGCGGGCGGCGCTTTCTACCCGAAGGTCCACGCTTTGATTCGTTGGATGTCTACGTCGATCCAAACGACCCGGATGGTGGTGACCCGTTGGCCTGGGCATTCGGTGCACTCGGCCTACAGGACCGCGCTCGCCATCTTGCCACGTTGTATTTAAACGACATCGCCGATGTCGTGCGCGATGCTATTGACCCACGTTTTGAATTCGTCCGCTATGCCGAATCGCTGGCGCAGGCTCAACCAACTTTCGAGCCCCTGGCCCAGGCGCTGGCAGCACCGCGTAATCTGGTCGATGAGACCCTGCATGCATTGACCTTGGCTGCGCTGGAAAAACATCAGCCTAATCTGGTGCTCTTGTCGGTACCTTTTCCTGGGGCCGTCTATGCCGCCTTGCGTATCGCCCAATCCATCAAGGCGCATGCCCCAGGTATCGCTATTGGCCTTGGTGGCGGCTTTGTGAATACGGAGCTGCGCGAGCTGAAGGAACCCCGCCTGTTCGACTATGTGGACTATGTAACGCTGGACTCGGGCGAAAAACCACTTTTGGCGCTGCTGGAACATCTGGATGGCAGACGCTCAAAGCAACGGCTGGTGCGCACTTTTGTGCGTGATGCCCAAACGCAAGCCGTGCGCTACATCAATTTCATGGAAGCCGACATCCCCTTTGAGGATTGGGGTACACCCACCTGGGACGGCCTGCCGCTGGACAGGTATCTGTCGCTGCTCGACATGCTCAACCCCATGCATAGGCTGTGGAGTGACGGACGTTGGAACAAACTGACCGTTGCCCATGGCTGCTATTGGAAGAAATGCAGCTTTTGCGATGTGACGCTGGACTATATCTCCCGCTACGAGACGGCATCGGCCGCCACCTTGGTGGACCGTATCGAAGCCATCATCGCCGAGACCGGTCAGACGGGCTTCCATTTCGTCGATGAAGCCGCACCACCCAAGATGCTGCGGGCGCTGGCGGAAGAACTGCTGCGCCGCAATGTGTCGATTTCGTGGTGGGGCAATATCCGCTTCGAAAAATCATTTACGCCCGAGCTATGCCAACTGCTGGCCGATAGCGGGTGCATTGCCATCTCAGGGGGACTTGAAGTCGCATCAGACCGCCTGTTGAAGCTGATGAAGAAAGGCGTATCGGTTGATCAGGTAGCGCGGGTCACCCACGGGTTTACCGAGGCAGGCATTCTGGTACATGCCTACTTGATGTACGGCTTTCCGACGCAAACGGTGCAGGATACGGTCGATGCACTCGAATATGTACGGCAGTTGTTCGAAGCAGGTTGTATTCAATCGGGATTCTTCCATCGATTCGTGTGCACCGTTCACTCGCCGGTTGGCCAGCATCCCGAGGAATACGGTGTCACCCTGCAAACCTTGCCCGATATCACCTTTGCCAAAAATGACGTCGGCTTCAGCGACCCCAGCGGCGTCGACCACAGCCCGCTGGGCGAGGCACTGAACAAGGCGTTATATAACTTCATGCACGGCATTGCCGTGGACGACGACGTACGCCGCTGGTTCAGCGGTCGCGTACCGCGTACGCAAGTACCCCGCAACTTTATCGCTCGGGCGCTTGCACCACGCTGACAAGGCAAAAAACCACGCAGAGACATGCAGGCCTAGCACAGGCCAAGTCACCAAGCAGATATTTTTCAGCTTAGGGACAGATTCACGACGAAGGTGTGGCTTTGAAGTGCAAATAAGCGGGGATTAGTAACAGAACGCCCGGCTTTACCTACAGTTTGCCAAAATTTGGCAATAATTCATGCGTCACGCCAACAGCGGCCACGCTGGCTGGCATCCATTCCCCAGCTGCCCTCGAAAGCGCATTACGCCATGATTCCGCTACGACAGCGTTGCCTGTTTGCATTACTCGTCTTGACTTCCGTCCTGAGTGCTTCGGCATCCGCAGATACGCTAACTGCCTACACCGAAGAGTGGCCGCCTTACAACTACACCGAAGGGGGGGTAATCAAGGGAATCGCCACCGACATCCTGCATGCCGTCTGCGCCGAAATCAAAATCAATTGCGCCATCAACATGGTGCCCTGGGCCCGAGGTTATGCGCTTACCCTCAGCACACCCAATACCCTTGTTTACACGACTGCGCGCAAAGCAGAACGTGAAAAAGCATTTGCCTGGGTGGGCCCAATTCTACCCCGGACAACCTGGGTGTATGCCCGCAGCGGCGTAGATGCCGTACCGGACACTGTCTCGGCTTTGCAACATTTCCGCATTGGCGTCGTACGCGGTGAAGCCTCGACGGCCGACCTGCAGGCTGCCAAAGTTCCGCTAAGTGCCCTCGTCTTCGAAAATTCCGACGCCGGTGTGATGAAACTGCTCAACGCAGGGTTGGTAGATGTGATGATCAATACCGAGGCCGGCATGGCCTGGAACTTGAAGTTGACCGGCATGGAACCAAGGGCTGTCAAAAAGCTGTTCAAGTTCAACGATGATGGCGGCTATTACTTTGCCTTGAACCTGAGAACCGACCCCGCCATCATCGCCAACATGCAATCAGCCCTAGATGCCATGCGCCGCGATGGCAGGCTGCAAGCCTTGATCCGACGCTATTGAATCCAATCTACGTCAAGGACAGGGTACGCCCCACTGCAGATACTAAGCAGCTTGCTGGCGGCTACGCCCCATCCAAGCGCCACTCAGAATCAATACCAGCGCCACGGCAGCCTGCCATGCGAACTGGCCTGCACCGAACAACGCAAGCAGTGCCGTTGACAACAATGGGGTGAGATAGGCCAGCGTGCCAATCGCACGCGCATCGCCACGCTTGAGTGCGGCATCCCACAGGAAGAACGACGCCCTCATCGGACCCAAACCGAGTAATGCCAGTCTGCCCCATTCACCGGCGCTCAGCGTGTAGGCCGGCTCCAGTAACGCATGCGCCAGCAGCGACAGCAGCCCCGATGCCAAACAGAATCCGCCTATGGCACCGGTTGGAAAAGGCGGCACGCGGCGGGTAAGCAATGAATAGCTGGCCCACATGACGGCAGCCAGCGCCGCCAGTAGATAACCTAACCCATGCTGGCCTTGTAGCGACAGGCTGCTTTTGCCCAGCACCACCAACACACAACCTGCCAAACCCAGGAAGCCACCAATCCAATGACGGGCTTCAAGCTTGGTGGGAGGCAGCAGAATTGGCGAAAGCAGCACCAACAATAGGGGCCACAGATAATTGATCAGGTTTGCTTCAAGTGGTGGTGCATAACGCAGGGCGATGAACAAGCAAAAGTGATAACCGAATAGCCCATAACAGCCCAACAGCAGGGTTTTTTTCGGTACACGCCAATCGCGCCAGCGCGGCAACCCGCACAAGCCGCCTATGCATAACGCCAAACCCACCAATAGAAAAGGGGGCACCTGCCCCAGTTGAACCGACAACAGCGCCAACGAACTCGAGATCAGGATGGCGGCCAGGGCATAGAGTGTTGCAGCAGACATGGGCGTATCCGTAAAAATCGAGGCGTCAGTGTAGGCAGGGGTACTCCCCGACGGAACTGCGGTAAACCGCAAGACTGACAAGATATATTCCCTGCGCAGCCAGATGTTCATATAACTGACCGGTATGGCATATTCGCACTTCATTCGACGGGTAGAGGAACAGCATGTCAACACCGCCAAACGAGACGGCCCTCACGCCAGCCAAGACCGGTGATATCGACCATTTTCGATTCCACCGGCCCCACGCCCATTTGGCCGCGCCTTTTGGCAACGACTGGTTCGCGCTCAAAGCTGAAGCCTTTGCACGCTTCTTCGGTACGCCTATCTTCTTGATTTCTCAAACAGCCATTGTCGTCGGTTGGATAGCGCTCAACGAATCCGGACTCACTCAATTTGATGTGTATCCCTTTATTCTGCTGAATCTGGCCTTCAGCCTGCAGGCAGCCTATGCCGCGCCACTGATCCTACTGGCGCAGACCCGGCAAGCAGAACGGGACAAAGCTCATGCCGATGCCGATGCACAACACCGAGAGACATTGGCTGCCGCCAATGAAGAACGTCTGGCCATTGCCGCACACCATTCGGCACAGATTTTGGCATTATTGCAACAAAATACCGAACTCACCGCACTGACAAAGCAACTGACAGAGCGAATTGAAATATTGACGGTTGAAATCCACCAACGCTTTTTGGAAAAAGATACCCATTCCTGATGTACTCAAATACAAAATGGAAAAGGCCGCCCAAAGACGACCTTAGCTTGGCTTAAATCAGTGTAATCACATCATGCCGAGGTACGTCGGCAGCCAGGTTGAAATAGCGGGTACGTAGGTCACCAACCCCAGGAACCCCAGCATCGCCAATAGCCATGGCCATACTGCAACGGTCAGCTCGGTAATACCCATCTTGGTGATGCCGGAAGCAACATAGAGGTTCAGCCCCACCGGCGGGTGGCACATGCCTACTTCCATATTCACCACGATGAGAATGCCAAAATGCACCGGGTTGATGCCCAGTTGCATCGCCACCGGGAACAGGACTGGAGCGAAGATCAGCACGATCGAGGACGGTTCCATCACATTGCCGGCAAGCAACAACAGGATATTCACCGCCAACAGGAAGGCGATCTGGCCCAGACCCATGTCGAGCAGCCACGCACCCATGGCTTGCGGGATGTTCTCGTGTGTCATCAGGAAAGAGAACAAAACTGCATTGGTGATGATGTAGAGCAGCATGGCGCTCATGGCTGCCGAACTGGTCAGGATGCGTGGCACATCCTTCAGGCGCAGGTCTTTGTAGACAAACACAGCTACGAGAAATGCATACACGGCGCTCATGGCAGCCGCTTCGGTTGGGGTGAACATGCCTGAATAAATGCCCCCCATCACGACCACAATCAACAACAACCCCCACATGGCGCGGCGAAATGCAGTCCATCGCTGCGCCCAGCTGGCTTTGGCCATACGCGGATAGTTGTATTTGCGGGCGCGGAACCACGCCACAAAACCCAGCAGAAAGGCCAGCATCAAGCCAGGAATCACCCCTGCCATGAACAATGCGCCCACCGATGTATTGGTGGCTACCGAATACATCACCATGACAATCGAAGGCGGAATCAGGATACCCAACGCACCTGAGGTGGTAATCACCCCAGCACCAAATTGCTTGGGAAACCCCTGTTTGACCATGGCGGGCAGAATAATGGCTCCAATCGCCACCACAGTAGCAGGACTAGAACCCGAGACCGCGGCAAACAAAGCACAGGCCAACACCCCAGCAAGCCCAAGCCCGCCATGCCAGTGGCCGACCATGCTGGTCGCAAAGTCGATCATCCGACGTGCCACGCCACCGTGGGTAAGGAAATACGCCGCCAGGATAAAGAAGGGAATCGCCATGATCTCGAATTTCTCAATGCCGGTGAACAGCTTGAGCGCTACCGATTCGATGGGCACCTGCGTCATCGTGAAGAGGAAGGTGAGCACCGAGAGTCCCAGCGCAATCGAAATCGGCATACCCGTCAGCATTAATCCCAGCAGGAGGCAGAAAATCATGACCTTCTGACCACCCAACAGCGTCACCACGACAAGGGCGGCGATGATGCCCAACGGCCATTTCATCGACAACGGTTTGACCGGTACAACAGCGATAGCGTTACTCATGCGGGTACCCCTTCTTCTTCCAGGCCTTCAACATGGCCGTGATCATGATGCGGTAGCTCGCCTCCGCATATGAACCGCCACGCCACCTGTGCAAAGCGAAAACACATCAAGTAGGAGCCCAGCGGCACAGCCAGGTAGACGATCCAGATCGGTACCTCAAGATCCGCCGAGGTCTGGTCGGTATGGGCAATATGCCAAACAAAGCTGGCCCCCAAGGTACCAACGATGCCGGTAAACAACATGCCGGCCCCTAGTGCAATCAACACAAAAATGCGCCGATTTTTCTCATCGAGCCGGTTGACCAGCACATCGACGCCAACATGGATGCCAGTACGTACGCCGTAGGCTGCCCCAAACTTAGCCATCCAGACAAACAGGTAAATGCATAGCTCCTGGGCCCAGGAAAGATTGATGCCCAGCAGCCAGTCCTGCAAACCCGGTATGGCGAAGCCAGATAAATAGCGATGCAACACGGCGGCAAAGACAATGAAGGTTGCCGTCGCCATCAGAAGGGCGATAAACGCCTCTTCCAGGTAGTCGAAATATTTCATGATTGCTTCCAGAAAAGCGCGCCAACGGGCATTACCGCGCGGCGTGATCAAACGATGGGATACCGCTCACCACGCGTGGACCGCAGCACAAGACAAAAGGATGGGCCGCATACCGAAACGGCATACGCCCTGCCCTGCGGATTAATTGGCCGGATTAAAGCCAGTTTCCTTGTAGATCGTCTTGATCAGCCCATCGCCGATGCGGCTCGACATCTGGGTATGGACGGGCATCAATGCCTTCTTCAAGCCCGCACGCTCGGCAGGTGTCAATGGCAATACCTGGGTCTTGCCTGACTTTTTCACGTTCTCGATGTCGTTTTCATTTTCCGCCTTGGCGATATCGTTGGCGTACTTGGTCGCATCCTTCATTGCGCTCTCCAACTGGGTACGCACCGCTGCGGGCAACCCGTCCCAGAACGGTTTGTTTACTATCACCGCATAGCCCAGGTAACCGTGGTTGGACAACATTAGGTAAGGCTGCACCTCGTGCATCTTCTGGGTATAGAAATTCGATGCCGGATTTTCGGTACCGTCCACGACACCGGTCTGCAAACCCTGGTAAACCTCCGAGAACGCCATCTGCTGGGGAATTGAGCCCAGTGCCCGCATCTGGGCATCGAGCACCTTGGACGACTGGATACGCATCTTCAGGCCCTTGAAGTCCGCAGGTGTCCGCAGCGGCTTCTTGGCGCTGAATTGCTTGAATCCGTTGTCCCAATACGCCAAGCCAAGAATACCTTTGCTTTCCAGCTTCTGCAGGAGGCTAGCGCCTACCGGGCCCTGGGTGACTTTATGGAGCGCTTCGTAGTTATCGAAAATAAAGGGCAGATCAAACGCTTCGAATTCCTTTACGCCCAAGGGGCCGAACTTGGCCAGCGACGGCGCCAACATCTGGATTGCGCCGAGCTGCAGTGCCTCCAGCTCCTCCTTGTCCTTGTAAAGCTGGCTATTGGGGTAGACCTCAATCTTTACTGCCCCCTTGGTACGCTCGTCCGCCAGCTTTTTGAAATACAGCGCGGCTTTACCTTTTGGCGTATCGTTGGCCACCACATGGCTGAACTTGATCACGATAGGACCCGCTGCAAAAGCAACATTGACGGAAAAAGCGAGCGCAATTGCCCCGAGCATGGTACGACGTTGCATTGTTTGTCCCCTGTTTATAGATTTGATTGAGCCTGTTCATTCTTCGCCAGCCCAGCACCAGAGCCAATTGTGGCTAGCCTCCCTGTGGTTGTCCACAATGCATTAGCACCCCAGCTGCTCTACGATTAAGCCATGCAAGCCCTGCCGCCCTCTTCCACCGCCAACTGGCAGCTCTGGCTGCTGCCCCGATTCACTCTCTTATTGTTTGTCGTCGCCGTCATCGGCCTCTTGGCCTACCTACGCAATAGTGGGCGTGAAGAAGCGCGTCTGGTGCTTATCAACGATGTGCTGTGGATAGAGCAGAACCTGCATTTCCAGTTCGAGCAGACCGAAGAGCGGTTGGCATCGCTGCTCAACGCCGCGCGGGAAGGCAATCTGGATGACGTTACCTTTCAGACGCGCGCGCATCTGATTAGTGAAGCCAATTCGGCCATTGTCGGCGTACATCTGCTGAGCGGCAGCCGCGTATATCACCGCGGCGAAGCCATGCCGGCGACGGGCCTAGACGACGCGCGCAAGCTGGCGCACGCCAACGGCAAGGCCAACTACTCCGATGTCCTGGGGCACGACGGCCGCATCGGCATCGTGATGCAGGGGCAAGGCCACGAAATTGCCGCCCTGATTTCGCTGCCCCGGCTACTTTCCACACAGGTGCCATGGTGGTTCGCCAACAAATACCGGTTGGCCGTTATTGATGCGCGCAGTCAGGAGGTCGCCAGCAAGTCCCACGTAGCGGCAGATGAGGAAGGCCTCAGTTACGAGCTGGACTTCGACCCGCCCGGCCATGGGTTAAGACTGCAGGTAACCGCCTACAGCAGCCCTACCGGCATCGTACAGAAAGGGCTGGTGGCCGGTGTCATCGTGCTGGCGCTGATCGTGCTGTTCAGCTGGTGGCGCTTACAAGCCCAGGTGCAGGGCCGGCTAAGCGCGGAGCTGGCCTTGCGCGAGGAATATGCCTTCCGCACCGCCATGGAAAACTCCCTTTCCGTCGGCATGCGCGCACGCGACCTGCAAGGGAAGATGATCTACGTCAACCCGGCCTTCTGCCGCATGGTGGGCTATAGCGCGGAGGAGTTGATCGGTAGCATGCCGCCTTACCCTTACTGGAACCCCGACGACATCGCCCACCATCGGGCGCTCAATGAAACGGTGTTGGCGGGCCTAGCACCACAGGATGGCTATGAATTCACCCTGCGCCACCGTGATGGTCATCTCGTCATTACCCGCGTCTATACTTCACCGCTGATCGACGCCACAGGCAAACAGAGCGGTTGGATGAGTTCGGTGCTCGATATCACTGCCCAGAAAGCCGCCGAGGCGCGCGAGCACGAGCAGGAAGAAAAGCTGCGCCAGACGGGCCGTCTGATCGCCATGGGGGAAATGGCCTCGACCCTGGCGCATGAGCTGAATCAACCCTTGATGGCGATGAGCACCTATGCCGGCGCGGCGCGGCAATTCGCCAGCCAAGGTGAAGCCGGTATGCTCGACTCCACCTTGAACAAGATCGCGGAACAAGCCCTGCGTGCGGCCGGTGTGGTGCGGCGCATCCGGGAATTTGTCCGCAAGCATGCACCCCATCGGGAGCCTTGCGATTTGAACACCATCGCGCTCGATGCACTGGAACTGCTCGATTCCGATGCGCACGCCCGCGACGTACGGATTCGCCGCGACCTGGCCGAGGATATGCCACAGATACAGGCAGACCGCGTCTTATTGGGCCAGGTGATGGTCAACCTCCTGCGTAATGCCGTTGATGCCTGCAGCGAGCAACCACCCGAGCGACGTGATGTTCTATTACAAACCCGTTATCAGGCCGATACCGTGCAGTTGACCGTTTACGACCGCGGGCATGGCATTACACCCGCATCGGGCGATCGCCTGTTTGAAGCCTTCTACACCACCAAGCCGTTGGGCATGGGCATAGGTTTGAATATCTGCCGCTCGATTATCGAACAACACCATGGCCAACTGGGGTATGAAAACCTGCCTGAAGGCGGTACCGCCTTCCACCTGAGCCTGCCACGATGAATACCAAACCTGTCTATCTCGTTGACGACGATGCCGCGGTACGCGATTCACTGGCGCTGCTCCTACTCTCGCATGGCTATACCGTGCGCGCCTTTGAGAGTGGCGAGGCCTTCCTGGCCGCGCTGCCGCCCGATTGCGAAGGTGTAGCCGTATTGGATGTACGCATGCCCGGCTTGTCCGGCCTTGATGTGTTCGACCGGTTGCGCCAGGACGACAGCGAATTGATCGTACTCTTCCTGTCCGGCCATGGTGACATCCCCATGGCGGTGCAGGCAGTCAAGCAGGGCGCGTTCGACTTCCTGGAGAAGCCCTGTAGCGAACAGGCTCTGCTGGAAAAGATTGACGACGCGCTGGAGGTTGTCGTTGGCCGCCACACTTCACGCGGCAGCCTGACCGAAGCGGGCAAGCGCCTCGCCACCTTGTCGCCCCGCGAGCGCGAGGTCATGGACCGTGTATTAGGCGGCAAATTGAATAAGCAGATAGCCGACGAGTTGAATATCGCCATCCGCACCGTCGAGGTTCATCGGGCCAACGTTTTCGCCAAGATGGGCGTGCGCTCGGCATTGGACCTGGCGCAACTCCTGGCTGGGCGCTAAATAGAATGTACCCATAAACCAAGCAAGGGAAGCAAGAGATGAATGTCTTGATGATGGCATTGGCTGCCGGGGTTGCCTTCGTGGCGCAGGCAGATGACCTGGACAAGATCAAAAGCAAGGGCGAAATCGTGATTGGCGTGCGGGACAGCGCCCCCCCCCCTTTGGTTTCTTCGATAAGGCGAAGGGCACCGTATCGGGTTACGACATTGAATTCGCCATCTACATCGCGCGCCAGATCGGCGTGAAGCCGGTATTCAAGACGGTAGACCCCGCCGACAGGATCAAGGTACTCAAGGAAGGCCGGGCAGACCTGGTGGTCGCTTCGCTAGGCAAGACTGCGGAGCGGGAAAAGGAAGTGGACTTCAGTCTGGGTTATTTTGTTTCGACGCAAAAACTGGTTGCCAAAAAAGGCCAGTTCAAAGACCTGCTGCAACTGGACAAAATGACCGTATGTGTCGCCTCTGGCACGACCAATGGCCCAAAGCTCAAGTCAATGGCACATGGCATCCAGCTCGTCGAATTGCCCGACAACGCCGAGGTATTCAAAGCGCTGCAAGAGGGTAAATGCGATGCCGCTTCGGGTGCAGAAGCAACGCTGCTGGGCAACCTGGCCAAAATGCCAGGTAAGCAAGCTTATGAAGTGCCCGATGTGCCCATCGCGTCTGAAGCATTTGGGGTAGCGATGCGCAAAGGAGAGAAGCGCCTGCAACAACAGGTAAACGATGCGCTCACTGCCTCAGAAAGCTCGGGCGAGGCGGAAAAAATCTATGACCATTGGTTCGGTGCGGGTGCTGCGGTGCAACTACCCCGGTCATTCAAAATAAGCCGGTAAGCCTGAGGAGGCCGATGCATGGCGTGGCTGCCCACCAAGCATTACCCCAACGCGCCCGACCTCCGGTCTAAACTGCATAGGCATTTCAACCAAAAAAAGACGAGGATCCGATGAAAAAACTACTGCTACTACTCACCGCCGGTGCCGCACTGGTAGCCCACGCCGATGATCTGGACAAAATCCGTGAAAAAGGCGAAGTCATAATCGGCGTACGTGACAGCTCACCGCCGTTTGGTTTCTTCGACAAAGCCAAAGGCACCGTGTCGGGCTATGACATCGATTTCGCCAACTATATTGCCCGCAAGTTGGGAGTGAAACCGGTGTTCAAAACCGTCGATCCTGCCGACCGCATCAAGGCGCTGAAAGAAGGCCGGGTTAATCTCATCATTGCTTCACTGGCCAAGAGTGCCGAGCGTGAAAAGGAAGTGGATTTCAGCGTGGGTTACTATGTCTCGACCCAGAAACTGGTCGCCAAAAAAGGCGCTTTCAAAGGATTGCTGCAACTTAACCAGATGACGGTCTGTGCACCCACGGGCACTACCAATGCCCGTTATCTGAAAGACCTGTCGCACACCATCAAGCTAGTCGAGCCGGCTGACTATACCGAAGCCTTTGCAGCGATGCGGGATGGTAAGTGTGATGGCGTGTCTGGCCCAGAAGCCACACTCATGGGCAACCTGGCCAAGATGCCAGATAAGCAAGCCTATGAAATACCCGACATCCCTATCGCCTCAGAAGCGCTTGGCGTAGGCATACGCAAGGGCGAAAAACGCCTGCAACAACAGGTGAATGATGCCTTGGCCGATGCAGAAAGCACCGGTGAAGCCGTCAAGATCTATGACCGTTGGTTTGGCACCGGCGCCGCCGTGCAACTCCCACGCTCGTTCAAGATCAGCCGCTAAACATGGGCGTGTGTTTGCTATAGCGATAAAGTAAACCACCGCTCCGGGGCCGGTCACGCCGTGCCACCTGGCTGTCATCTAACGCTGCCTCTACCGCGCTATTGCCTCGCTTATGCCGACCCGTCTTGGTTGGCGGTTGCCGTATAGTGGTTTACTACGCTGAACGCGTCTGGCTGCCCCCCCCTATTCAATGTCTCGCGCACCAGAATGAGGCAAAGAAGGGTAAATGCGCATTCACAGGGTGTTCTTAACACAATATGCTGACGCACAACAGACTTTGAATCACATGCTTGTTTATTAGTCACGACACTTATCGTCGCTTCCAAGGAAATCCCCCCATGCCTCACACCATTCACGAAGGTGGCTGCCAATGCGGCGCCATTCGCTATCAGGTGACCGGCCGCCACCTAACCGCGGCACTCTGCCACTGTTTGATTTGCCGAAAAGCCAACGCCGCACCCGCCGTAGCCTGGGTGATGTACAAGGAAGATCAAGTCCGCTTCCTGCACGAGCGCCCTACTGAATATTCATCCTCTCTGGAAGGTCGGCGGGGCTTCTGCCCACGTTGTGGTACGCAGATCAGCTTTGTCTCTGGGCTGATGCCAGGGCTGATCGACCTCACCATCTGTAGCCTGGACACCCCGAACGACATCGCACCCGACGTTCATGCGTTTGAGTCAAGACGCCTTTCCTGGCTGCATCTCGCCGACCAACTACCGCGGTACCCAGAATACCCCCCTTTTGAAACGTCTTAGAACTTGTCTAAAGTCTCGCGAGCTAAGGCAAGATAAGGCGGAAACAGCCGAGGAAGCGGAGTTTACACAGAGTAAATGAGCATTCCGAGGTCGTTTTCAACGCCATATTGCCGACGCACAGCAGACTTTAGACAGGTTCTTAGAACCTGTTTACGATCTTACTGCGCAGACGTGATCAGGGCTCATGTGCTGCTCGAAAGCCTCATGTACAAAAGTACATTCCGGTTTCTGTGCTGCGCTTCACCCTGCTGACAGCTGCTCGCGACAGATCGTAAACAGGTTCTTAGCCCCACGATGGGAACTGCTCACCGTGTGTCCGGCCCAATAGCGTCTAGTTCAACGCTAAGGTTGGCGAGGTAGCCCTCGGCGAGTGAGTGAAAACATACTCGCCGTATGGATACCCGCCCCTACCTAACCAAGGCCTATATCGTGGCAAATATTGCAGCAGAAAGAATCTGGCACACCATTTCACCCAATGGTGACAGTAGCCCGCTTATTTTGCGTGTTGGCCTACCCAAGCCGTACCCGGCAGGAGAATGGGGCTGCGAAGTCTCGCTGGGCGTGTTGGAGTCCACGCCCACTCTGATTTACGGTGTCGATGCCTGGCAGGCAATCGAGTTGAGCATGTTGTATACCGCTCGCCGCGTCGCTGATTTCGCCAAGGAAGGTTGGCAGTTTTTCTGGGAGCTGGATGGAGAAGCCGCCCGTGCGTCGGAGCTGGCGCACGACCCGGCAGCCAACATTTAAGCAAGCGCAGTGCAATTTGAAAACAATCAGCCCTGCCTGGATCTTGGTCATGCAAGGCCGATAGTAAGGTGATGTAACGCACCACCACCGATCACAGCACGTTCAGGTTGGGTTCGTGCTGGGCACCATGCTTTGTGGTCTGCCTTCCGGGCTATGGGCTGGGTGGCGATACGGCGAACGCTCCCTGTATACGACATGCGTCGGTGGGCTCGCCTGCGGGTCGATATGCGCTTGGAACACCTTAGCGTCGTCCTTGCAAATGAATTGCAGCACGTGTCGCCCGGCCGCCGCAGCACGGATCAACCCCCCAGTGGTTGCCCACACACCCGAGAAGTAGAAATTCTTCAGCCCTGGCAACCCCGGGCCATTACGCTTGACCTCTTCCTCCAACGTCTCGCCGCTTTCCACAAATGGCTGCCAACCGAGCACCGAGCCTTCGTAGTTCGCGGTATAGCGCACCTGGGTCAGCGGGGTCGCCGTATCCTTGGTGGTAACGGCTTCGCGCAGCCCGGGGATTTTGCTGTCGAGAAAATCGATGATTGCATTGGCTGTTTTGCGTTTGGCCGACTGATACTTGTTGCCGCGATGCACGGGCAACGTATGCACTTCGACGCCATCGACAATCCGGCTGCTTTGTTCTTCTCCATCGACCCACTCTCGCCAGGGGTCGATATCGCAAAAATAACTGATGTAGACAATGGCGGTCCCCGGCGGCGCCAATTCGGGGTACAGACTGCTACGAAATTGCACATTAATGCTGGGGTGACGAATCCCCGGCAGGCTAGCTGCGAGCGCTTCTGGCAATAAATAAGTCGTACAGTACTCAGCCTCGGGAAATTCGCGCTTCAAACCCAGGAACAACGTAAAGTATCCGGGAAACACCATGCCGGGCTGCTTGATGGTTTCGGTATAAAGCTTCCGATAAGTGTCATTCAGGTAACGGCCACCCAGCATTTTCATCACTGCTGAATGGCCATCACAAGCGCCAACGACGATATCAGCGAATAATTCCTGTCCATTACTTAGCCGCACTCCGATGGCGCAGTCGTTCTCCACCAGAATCTCGCTGACTTTGGCGTTGTAAGTCACCCTGCCACCCAGCTTCATAAAACGTTGCTCAATCGACCTGGCCAGCCCCAACGAGCCATCTTGTGGTACGCCGGCAGAATGGGTGGCGTGCGCGGCAAGCTGGAAATAGAACGGCAACACTGGGAATTTAGGGTGCTTCTCGTACAAGATAAAGTTAAATGCTTCCTGCAGCAGCGGGTCTTTAAACTTGGCGGAATAATCCGTCATCAGCACCGTGATGGTTTTTCGGATCAGATTGAAGTACGGAATAAAGGACGCCATCATGCGCCAGCGTTCCAGCCGTTTCATCAGGCCGACCGGGCGAAGGAATGGGTAGACCTTCAGGCACTTGATGAACTGACGTAATCCCTGGCAAAAAGAGCGGATCAGCTTGGCATCGCCCGGTGCCAGCTCTAACAGGTGCGCTTCCAGGCGGTCTGGGTCGGAATAAAACCGGACCGAGCGGCCATCGCTGGCCGTGACAATGTTGAAGACTTCGGGGTGACGTATTTCCTTGCCATCCAGTCCACCAATCTCACGCCATATCTGGTGCATCTCATTACCAGGGCCGCTACCGAGTAACCAGCTGATGCACCAGTCGAAGGTAAACTTGCCCTTCTCCCACGCAGTACAACACCCCCCGGGCAGCTCATGCATTTCCAGGATATGTGCTTGATATCCGTTCATCTGTGCATAACAGCCGGTTGATAATCCACCCAGCCCCCCGCCAATGATCAGCATGCTTTCGCGTTGCTTGTTTACTTGCAACATCATCTCCTCCCCATGCCTCAAGCCGAGCTGCCTTGCAGCACCAGCTCTTCATCCAGTTGTGGCAACTGGCCAATTTGCGTGCTGTCCCATGCTTCCTTCCTGTTGCTTTCGCTCACCTGGAAAGCACGGTTCGCCGCCTTACAGATGAACTGGGCTGCATAGCGGCCTGACATCGCCGAAAGCACCAGGCTGCCGCCACCTATCCATTGCCCGGCCAGGTAGAGATTCTTCAAACCGGGCACCTGCATGTGGTGCTTCTTGATCTGCACATTGGCCAGGTCTTCCGCTTCGCTGAACGACAGCCAACCTAGGATGGCGCCCTTGAAGTTGCCTGTGTAACGCTTGTGCGTGATCGGGGTGGCGACTTCGACAATCTCGATCTGCTCGCGAAAGCCCGGGTAACGTTGCGCCAGGAAATTACAGATGAATTCCGCAACCTCCTGCTTGCGCTTGCGATAGGCTGGCTTGTCGGTACGTTTGAGTTCGTCCCAGTAATCGAAGTCAGTGAAATACTTGCAGTACAGCAAGGAGCAGCCCGGTGGCGCAAAACCATCGGCATAGCGGGAACGCAACTGCACCACAAGGCTGCCCTGCCCGCAGCTGGGTAAACCTTCAGCTTCAGTCGGCGTCAACAGGTAGGTAGTGCAGTGCGGCTCGTCAGACGCGACATCACCCTTGATACCGATGAAGACGGACACCAGGCCCGGGTAAAGCACATCTGGCCGGTTCAACACGTCGTCGTACAGCTTGGTAAGCGTCGGATTAAGGTACTTGCCTTCCAACAGATCGTAATGCGTGGTACGCCCATCACCAGCCGAGACGATGTAATCCGCATAATGGCGGGTGCCGTTTTTCAGTTCAATGCCAACGGCGCGATCATTTTCGACCAGGATGCGTGTGATACGGGCGCTGTACTGGATGGCGCCGCCCAGCTTGAGAAAGCGACTTTCGATGGACTTCGCCAGCCCGAGCGAACCACCCTGTGGGAATGCCGAATTACCCTTGGACGATGACGCCATGCAATACAGGTAGGTCAGCACGGGGTAGTTCGGCACCGCCTGGGAGAAGATCAAATTCATCGCCCGGCTCAGCAACGGATGTTGCATGCGTTCAGAAAACGCCTTCATGCCAGTACTGCCCGTACGCCAGAACAAACGGAACGACGGCAAAATCTTCAGTACCTTGCTGATCTTTTCACTCATGCTCATCAGCGGCGCGGGTTTCAGTCCCGACGAAAGATCGAGCTTGATGAAACGGCGCAGATCATTGCAGAACGTCTTGATGTGAGGTGCATCCTCAGGCGACAGCGCCAACAGATGCTGCTCCAGCCGATCCGGTTCCGTATAGAAGGAAAGCGCCTGGCCTTGCTCGTCAACCACCCGATTGAACTGGTTAAAGCGTTTTATGGTCTTGCCGTCCAAGGCGCCCAATTCACGCCAGACCTGATTAAAGTCGTTATCGGGTGCACAGCCATCGAGCCAATCGATGCAGTAGTCAAATACATAGCCTTTTCGAGACCACGCGGTGCAACTACCACCCGGCAACACATGGCGTTCAAAAATACGGGTATCGAAACCATTCATTTGCAGATAGCTGCCGGCCGCCATGCCGGCGACCCCAGCGCCAATAACGATGGCGGTGGGACGATCACCCGGCTGGCGAGACAGGCTAATGGGATCCCTAAGCGACATGTTCTTCACTCCCTTCCAGAATATTCAGCGTGAGCTGGGCGTTATCAGCCACGTAACCCACATCCAACATGTCCGCATGCTGGCCGAAACCCTTGAACACATTGCTTGAGGTACTTGAGCAATCATGCCACGCGCCCTTTTCTCCATCGGCGTAGAAGGCCAGCTTGTGTGCGTCAGCAATCACGCTGATGGCGGCGGCCACCTGACCCGAGTTCAGCGTGCGGCTACAGAAGCGGATGTAGTCGCGCGCTTGCTCCATGGTCTCCTTGGCCACAATGTCCGAGCCGGTGTGCTTGTGCAGGTGCTCGCCCAACTCCTTCTCGAATTCAGCCAGATGCTCGTCACCGAATTCGAAGTGTTCCGAAATACGGTAGGAATCCATGATCACCAACTGGCTGACCTCACGCCCACGCTGTTCCAGCACCTTGGCCACTTCAAATGCCAGATTGCCACCCAATGAATAACCAAACAGCGCATAAGGGCCCGTCGGCTGCAAAGACTCGATCAAATCAGCGTACTGGGTAACCTTGTCGTCCCCCATCAAGTAGTTGAACGACACCAGGGTATGGTCTGGCATATGTTCTGCCATACGGCGATAGACCAGCCCATGCCCCCCTGCCGGCGGGAAGCAGAACATATTGTCCGGCCGGCCAGCGTTGAACTTCAGATAAGGCTGCGAGCCCGCTTCGCGGCCGATGATGATGTGCTCAATGGTCTTGGCCATGCCATACAGCGTGGTGATCTTGAACAGCTGGCTGACTGAGATGGCGATATTGAACTCGGCTTGCAGGTGATAGATCAGCTCGATCAGCTTGATGGAACTGCCGCCGACCTCGAAGAAGTCATGTTGCAGTCCCACCTGTTCCAACCCCAACAACCGCTGCCAATGGTCGGCCATGCGTACTTCATACAAGGTCTGCGGCAGCTCGATGGTTTCCTGGTCCGTATGCAACGTCGGCGCAGGCAGCGCATTGAGGTCGACCTTGCCATTGGGCGACAGCGGCATCGCCGGCACGGCGACAAACCACGTCGGGATCATATAGGTCGGTAAATGGCCGCCCAGGTGCTGGCGCAATTGCTTTATGTCCACGGTGGCTTCGTCTGCCGGTACGCAATAGGCACACAGTTGCGGCTCGCCGCCATTGTCGGTACGCAACATGACGACGGCCTGGGCAATCTCGGGCAAGGTCTTGAGCTGCGCTTCGATTTCACCCACTTCAATGCGATGGCCGCGCACCTTGACCTGGTTGTCTGCCCGGCCCAGCAATTGCAACGTACCGTGTGCATCCCAATGGGCAAGGTCGCCTGTGCGATAGAGGTAGACGAGCTGACCATCCAGCACCAGATTCACAAAGCGTTGCGCGGTCAGGTCCGGCGCGCCCAGATAGCCTTGCGCAACCCCCATCCCACCGATCCATAACTCGCCCGGCACACCCGCCGGCACCGGCTGTCGATGTACATCAAGTACATACACGGCGCTGTTGGCAAAGGGTCGCCCGATCGGCACCATACGGCCCAGTTCCAACTTGTCCAATGCACCCTCGAAGCAGGTGCTGTCGATGGTGGCTTCGCTCAGACCATACGAGTTGATCAAGCGATGCTGCGGATGGCACAGCGCGCGCAGTTGCTGGATTTCCTCGACCATCCAGACATCCGAGCCGACGATAAGCAGCTTCAGGAAATCGAGCCGCTTGTTTTCAGCCTCACAATAGCGCATCAAGCCACGGATCACGGCAGGGACGAACTCTGCGCAATCCACCTGTTCACGGATCAATGTGTCATACAGCCGTGCCGTATTGAACAGCAGGTCACGTTCCACCAACACCAGCGTACCGCCCGAACACAAGGCCCGCAGCACGTCACCCGCAAACACGTCGAACGAGAAGCTGGCCATCTGCGCATGGACGCTGACATCCTGCTTCAGTCGGTAGTGTGCCTCCCAACCCAGGTAGACCGCCGCCAGATTGCGATGACTGACCTGCACCGCCTTGGGCCGCCCGGTCGAACCCGACGTATAGATGATGTAGGCAAGGTCATCGAGCGACGCCGGGCCCGCAGGACGTATGTCGATACTGCCGTTCTCCACCGTCAACCGTGGGTCGTTCAATGTCATGCAATCGCCGTCCCAGTCGCTCAGACGGGCCCGACTTTGTGCATCGACCAGGGCCAGTTTCGTATTGGCATGGCTGACCATATAGACGAGGCGGTCCGCCGGGTAGTCAGGGTCGAGCGGCAAATAGGTCGCCCCGGCTTTGAGTACACCGAGCAGGGCCACGATCAATTCCGGCGACTTGGGCAGGCACAATGCCACCACGCTACCACGGCCTATGCCACGCCGTTTCAGGTTACAGGCGAACTGGTCTGATCGCCCGGCAAGCTCGCCGTAGCTCAACCGGAGTGTCGGACCGATTTCCATTGGCATCGACAGCGCCAAAGCATCGGGCGTGCTGGCAGCGTGGGCATCAATCAACGCGGTTATCGGCAACGTTGGCGCGATCTGTTGCTTTGCGCCGCTCCAATCCTGTAACAGCAACTGGCGTTCTTCACTGCCCAGCATGTCGAGCTGCGCCACCGGCTTTTCAGGAGACCGTGTCATCGCCTTGAGCAGATTGACGTAATGCGAGGCCATGCGCTGCATGGTTTCCGGCACAAACAAATCGCTGTTGTACTTGAATACGCAATGGAAACGGCCCTCTGCTTCGTCTTCATAGGCAGACAATGTGAGGTCGAACTGGCCTTCTTCTTCCGGCAGTTCGATGTATTCCAGCCGATAGCCGTATTGCTCGGTCGCCACCCGGTGTGCCAACAGGATAAACATCGCCTGGAAGACTGCGGAACGGCTTGGATCATGCTTCAAGCCAAGCTTGTCCACCAGCAGCACAAAGGGGTATTCCTGGTTGTCCAAGCCATTAAGCACAGTCCGTTGTACCTGCTCCAGCAAGGCCAATGTCGTTGGCTCGGCACTGAGGTCGACATGCAACGGCAGCGGGTTGACGAAGTAACCATAGATGGACGAGAACTCCTGCTCCGTACGGCCCATCACCGGGCTGCCGACAATAATGTTGTCCTGGCCCGTATAGCGGTGCAGCAAGGCGTAGTAGGCCGACAGCAAGACCATGAACACCGTCATGCCCTGTTGCTTCGCCAGTGCATGCACTTGCTGGCTCAACGCTTCGTCCAGGACAAAGAACTGCGATGCGCCGTTGTGGGTCTGCACGGCAGGGCGTGGTTTGTCGGTGGGCAGATTGAGGATAGGCACTTCAGCCGGCAGGTGTTGTTGCCAGTACTGCTGCATGCGGTCTGCCGCCGGGCTAGCCAGGAACTGGTTCTGCCAGTTCAGGAAGTCCAGATAACGCGCCTTTAGCGGTGGCAACGTTGTCTGCTCGCCACGCCGCATGCCTTCATACAGCGCCAACAGCTCTTCTATGAAGGTAAAGGTAGAAATCGCGTCGGAAATGATGTGGTGTACGGCTTTCATCATCACCCAACGGTCGGCACCCAAGCGGAAGAGGCGGAAACGCATCAGCGGGTCATGCGCGAGGTCGTACGGCTTGCGGTACTCGCGGATGATCATCTGGTAGACGTCATTCCAATCGCGGCCTTCCACATCCACCAGGGCGATATCTTCCTTGGCGTCCAACGAAATACGCTGGATGGCATGGCCATCCTTCTGCATGAAGTTGGCGCGCAAGCCAGGGTGGCGGTGGATCAATATACGCACGGCCTCGAACATCAATTCAGGCTCAAGCGCTGTACGTATTTCCACTGCACCGCCGATGTTGTAGGCAAAGCCATCCGGGTCCAGATGCTTGAGGAACCACAGTGCAGTCTGGTTCTGCGTGAGCGGATATTCGTGCTCGTTGGTGATGAGTTCAACCAATCGCCCTTCCGCCACCGCAGCCTGTTCGCCCACAACGTTTTCAAGCAGATCACCATGAAGTTGGACAATCAACTCCTGAATCGATACCCCACTCAATAGCGTCACTACCGGCAACGCGACCTTGATCTCGCGCTGGATACGCGCCCGCAGCTCAATCGCCAGCAGGGAATCCAGGCCCAGCTCATTCAAGCTGCGCTCCACCTCCACCGCAGCCAGCTTCACCCGCAGCACTTCGGCCACTACCTGGGTGAAATGCTCGGCCAGCAAGGGGCGGCGCTGGTCATCGTCGGCCTGACGGAAACGGTCGATAAAGCTGGCGCTGTCGTTATCGGACTCCGTACTCTTCTGCGCGGCGGCAATCTCTGCCACCAGGGGAGGCATTACCGGATACCACGCCAGAAACAGCGGCCAATCAACCACCGTAGCTACTAGCAGTTGTGCACGGTCCTGGCCGATGACGCGCTCCAATACATCCATCCCGGCATCGGGCGACAAAGAGTTCATCCCCCGGCTGTTACGGTAGTGATCGATCAGGCCCAGCTCTTCGATCATCCCGGTCGCCCACGGGCCCCAATCGATCGCCAACCCTGGCAAGCCCTGTGCACGGCGATGGTGCGCCAGGGCATCGAGGAAGGCATTGCCGGCGGCGTAGTTGGTTTGCCCGGCCGTGGTCAATAGCGAGGCAATGGAAGCAAACAACACAAAATGGTCGAGTGGTTCATCAGCCAAATGACGATGCAACAGATAACCACCCAATACCTTGGGCCGATAGGCTGCATCGAAGGCTTCCGGCTGCATTTCGCCTACCAACGTATCGCGAACCTGACCAGCCAAGTGGAATACGCCACGAATCGGCGGCAAACCACGCTGGCGGAATGCTTGCAGCCAGTCGATCAAACCGCGCTCATCGGTCACATCGAGCGACGCCAGGATAGCTTCGGCACCACTGGCTTCCAATTCACGAATAAAGCGGATATGGCGGCCCAGGGTCGAGTCTGCCTCAACACTATGCCATTCGCTGCGTGCCGGCAGGCTGGTACGGCCCATCAGAATCAAACGCCGCGCCCCACGCTTTACCAGCGTACGGCACACCAACCGCCCCAACGCCCCCATCGCCCCGGTGACCAGATAGCAACCATCGGCGCGCAAACGCAGCGGCAAAGGCCGCGACAAACCACTGGCCGGCTGCAGGCGGCTGGTCAAGCGGCGTGCACCACGCCATGCCACTTCACCTTCGCTTTCATCGGCTGCCTCATGCAGCAACCGCTCCGCTTCCAACCCATAGGCGCTGAGGTCATGCGGCGTGGCGGGGTCCAGATCCACCAGCTTGCCACGGTTGCCCACCATTTCCTGATACCACAGTACTCGGCCAACACCCCAGGCGGTCGCCGCCATCGGCTCCGGGCAATCGCCGGGCAAGACAGCCTGTGCGCCCCGTGTGGCCACAATCAACCGGGCCTGGCTCTGTTCCGCCAACATGGCCTGCGTCAATGCAATCAGGGGATAGGTGCCGTGACTGGTGCCGGCCAGCAGGTCTTCCACCCCGCTGTCGTCAAAGCTCGGTGCATCCAGGTGCCACAGGTAGAGTACGGTCTTGCAAGGCGGTGTACCGGCGGCATGCATGGCGGCAAACAATTGCTGCATCTGTTCCAACGAGCCGGGCACCACCGTTGCCTGCCGGGTATTGGGGTCGAAGGCGAAGGCCGTGCCCGGTGAAACCAGATAGCAAGGTTCCTGGCGTTCATTCAATCGCAGGGCCACATGGTCGCCCAGGGTTTCGGAATCCGCCAGGATCAACCAGCTGCCGGGTACCGTCGGCGTCGGTGCGGCATACATCTCCACCACCAGCGGCTTTTCAACCCAGGTCAGTTCGGTCAACCAATTATCGATGGTCGACAGGCTGACTTTGCTGGCCGCCTTTTCCACATTGGCCGCCCGGAAGCCACTGATCAAACCCATAGCCTGGCCGTCATCATCAAAGATGGCGATGTCGCCAACCACTTCGTCCAGGCTGCGCCGGGTGATGCGTGCATGTGCCCATAGCGGCCGGCAGCCGATAGCGTCGGTACGTATTTCGGCTATGGTCAGCGGCAGGCGGATGCCTGTCTGTTCGCTACCGCTTTGGTGATGGGGTATCTCAGTGGTCAACAGCGCCTGGAAGCAAGCGTCCATCAAGCTCGGGTGGAAATGATGGTTGCCGGCGTCATCGCCCAATAGCGATGTAGGCGTGATGCGGGCCAACGCTTCGCCCTCGCCAATCCAGATTTCACCGATAGGCTGGAAGGCTGGCCCATAGTGGTAACCCATGTCGGCCAGCGTGCTGTAGCACTCGGTCCCATCCAGGCATAGCCGGCTACGCGCCTGCACCGCCTCGATCGACAGCGCCGGAATCTGTTGCCGTTTCTGGCTGGCACGCAAGTGGCCAGTGGCATGGATGACCGGCTCCTGCTCACCATTCGGGATAGTTGCCACCGTAAAGCTGGCGCTATCACTATCAAACACAAACTGCACCGGTTTGACTTCGGCATCAGGCAGGAATAACGCCTTGCGTAGTTCCACATCCGCAATCACGGCGGCAGTATCACCCGTCATGGCCTGCATGGCTTGCGCTGCCATCTCGATGTAACCCGCAGCGGGAAACAGCACGTTGCCCTGAATGCGGTGGTCGCCCAGATACGGCTGCTTTTCCACGTCCAGCTGCGCTTCCCAAGTCGGCTCGGCCGTCGCCATACGCCGCCCCAGCAACGGGTGGGCGATCTCGCCCAGGCGGATTTGCGCCACCGCCTTTGATTCAATCCAATAACGATCCTGCTTCCAGGGGTAACACGGCAAGGTCACCGGCGAGCCGCCTTCGAACATCGGCGCCCAATCAATGGCCAACCCCAAGTTGTGCAACGCAGCCAGCGACAGCTTGATGCGTGCAGGTTCGTCATCCTGCCGACGAATCGAAGGCAGAATGCGCCCGCTGGCTCCTTGGTTGGTCAGGCATTCCTGAATGGAGTGACCCAACACCGGATGTGGCCCGATTTCCAGGAACAGGCTGTACTGGTCATCAATCAACCGGTCGATGGCCGCCTTGAAGCGCACGCTGTAACGCACGTTGTCCCACCAGTAATGGGCATCCAACTCTGGGCCTTCACCCATGGCATCACGCCCAGTGAGGTAGAGCGGCAATGTCGAGGGACGGGGTTCAATCTCGGCCAGCGAGCTCAGCAACTCGTCCTTGATCAAATCCATCTTGGCGCTGTGGTAAGGCACGCTCACCGTCAGGAACTTGGCAAAGATATGTTCAGATTTCAGTTGCTCGGCCAATTCGGCCAAAGGCGCCTTGTCACCCGCCAACGTCATCGCAGTAGGGCTATTGATGGCGGCAATCGATATCTGGTCACCATAAGGGGCAATGCGGGCGAGCGCTTCCTCTTCGGTGAGGCTGACAGCCAGCATGGTGCCGGCACCAACCAGTAGCTGCTGTAAACGGCTGCGGTGGATGATGACCTTGACCGCATCCTCCAGGCTGTACACCCCTGCTTCATAGAATGCCGCCGCCTCGCCGGCACTGTGGCCAACGATGGCATCCGGCTGGATACCGTATGAACGCCACAACGCGGACAAGGCGATCTGCAACGCAAAGTTGGCCGGTTGAGCCAGCCAGGTCTCGGCCATATTCGAATCAGCCTCGGCAGCATTCATCTCGTCGATCAGCGACCAACCTGCTTCCTTGCGCATTTCGCGGTCACACGCTTCGATGACAGCGCGATATACCGGCTCGCTGTCGAACAACTGACGGCCCATCGCCCACCACTGAGGGCCCATGCCAGTAAATACCCATACCAGCCTGCGCTGGGCCGGTTCCAGCTTTGCGTCTGCCACGATATGCGGATGTGCCTCGGCGGCAAGGTAAGCCTCCATCTGTTCCAGCAGGCTGTCTTGCGATGAGTAGACAAATGACAAGCGCGATTCCAACGCCTGACGACGATATGCAAGGGTGTAGCCGATATCACGCAATGCGCTGGGGCTGTCCGCCTTTTCGGCCACCGTCGCACACATACGCCGGACCATCTCGGGGAAGTCAGCCGGGTCGCGCGCAGTCAGCGGCAGGATGGCGTAATGCGGATCAGCCTGCTTGGCCGGGGCAGTACGGGCCGGCGGCTCTTCCAGCAGCACATGGGCATTGGTGCCGCCAAAACCAAACGAGTTGACCCCGGCGCGGGCCGGGCCCTCATGGGCGGGCCACGGTGTGGGCTCGCGCGGTACATCGAACGGCTGGGCGTCCAGGTTGATATCAGGATTGACGGTTTCCAGGTTGATATGTGGTGGAATCACCTTGTGCTTGAGGCTGAGTACTGTCTTGATCAACCCCGCAACACCCGCGGCGGCTTCGGTATGACCGATATTGGTCTTTACCGAGCCGACATAACATTGCGCACCGGGCTGACGGCCTTCAGCCAATACCCGTCCTAGCGCATTGGCTTCGATGGGGTCACCCACGGGTGTGGAGGTACCATGCGCCTCAATGTATTGCAGATCGCCTGGTACAATGCCCGCTTCGGCACACACCTGGCGGATCAAACGCACCTGCGCATCGCCACTGGGCACGGTAATGCCATTGGTACGGCCATCCTGATTCACGCCGGTGCCAACAATCACCGCATGGATAGGGTCGCCATCGCGCAGCGCATCTTCCAGTCGCTTCAAAGCCACCACACCCACGCCTTCAGCCCGGACGTAGCCATTGGCCGACGCATCAAAGGTACGAGAACGCCCTTCCGGCGAGAGGAAACCACCCTTGGATTCGGCAATCGTGTACTGCGGCGTCATGTGCAGCAGCGTGCCGCCAGCCAACGCCACGCTGCTCTCGCCGCGCCGCAGGCTCTGACACGCGAGGTGAATAGATACCAAAGACGAGCTGCACGCCGTATCCACCGACATGCTGGGGCCGATGAAGTCGAAACAGTACGACAACCGGTTCGATACCATGGTCATCATGGTGCCTGTGGCGGTATGCGCCGCGAGGCTGTTGAAGCTCAGATCGGCGAACTGGACAATCTTGTAGTCCAGCGTGAATGCGCCAATAAACACACCGATGTTCTTGCCGGCCAGATCAAACGGCTTCTGCCCGCCGTCTTCCAGCGCTTCCCACGCCACTTCCAGCAACTTGCGCTGCTGCGGGTCCATGTATTCCGCTTCGCGCGGACCGATGCCAAAAAAGGCTGGATCAAACTCATCAAAACCATCGATATAACCGCCACGCCCACCCGTCAGCCGGCCGGGCTTGGACTTGTCCTTGCTCCCCAATGTGCCCACGTTATAACGGCTGGCCGGCGTGGGCACGATGCAATCCTTGCCCATCACCAGGTTCTGCCAGAACATCGAATAATCATTAGCGCCACCCGGAAAACGGCAGCCAATACCGATGATTGCGATCTTGTCCGCAGACTCCAGCTTACTTGTGTGCGTCATCTTCTCTTTCCTTGTAATCGTGTATCGCGACTTGAATGGAGAACGTTATTGAATTGAGCAGCGCAAAAAATAGGTGCAACAACTACACGGCGTGCATAGCGCGGGCGCATCGCCGTTTAGCAGGATTCGGATTGCGTCTCTTCGATAGGCCGAGGTGCCGGCGCTGGTGGATACACCCGCTTGCGCCAGGGGTAGAGAAAACTGGCGACAATTGCATTGGGCGGGGGGAAGGAATCCGGGTGTTCAATGCCGATCGCCTTCGGCACCCGGCCAGGCTGCCAGGTGAAACTGCCGAAGAGCCAATCCCATAGCGGAATATCGACGCTGAAGTGGCCGGCCTCCTGCAAGTCCAGGCTATGATGCAGACGGTGTTGTTCGGGGCTTACCACGAGGTAGTTGAGCTTGCCAAGGCGCACGCGGATATTGGCGTGGACAAAGTAGCCTTGCAGCGTATTAAAGATACTGACAACGAAAATGGCCGGCTGCGACAAGCCCAGCAGAATCAAGGGTAGTTGCGCCAGAAAACGGCGGCCGAAAACATCGAGCACATGGTTGAGCCCGTTGTTGCCGACATTGACCTTGGCTTCCACATGGTGAATGCCATGGATGCGCCAAAGCCAAGGAAAAGTGTGGCCCGCACGGTGAAACACATAGGAACCGAACGAACTGCCCCCTAGCGCCAGTGGTATTTCAAGCCACAGCGGCCATGAGGAGTGCCGCGGCGACACAAAGGCAGCCACCGCGAGTACAGCGGCCACAGCCATACCGCCCCCTACCATGGTGATTAACAGATAGAGCCCATCCCTGGCCCATTCCCGTCCTGTAGGACGCCATGTCATATCGTAGGGAATCAACCATTCCAATATCGCGAGATAAAGAATCGTCCAAGCCAGAAACACGACATTGCATAACCCATAGTTAAGGTCAAAGCGAAATGTCGCCCATAGGGTCACCGCGGCTGCCACCAACAACAGCGGGTAAGCCAAACCACTTAATAAATTCGTAATCCTGGTGCCTATCACCGCGAAGTGTAATTGCCCTGGTCTCTTATTCTCTGTGTCTTTAGTAGCTTGTTGCATATCATGCTTTTGTTGAGAGCTGATTCGCATGCAAATAATCCCATCGTACTGGCGGTTGAATATCCTGCGTGTGTTTGTCAAATTCAGTGGCAACAAGCAGCTGCAACCAGAAATTATCCACAGGAGAAATGACGAACACCTTACAAACCCGACCTATCTTCTTTTTTATCGCCTCGGTACTTTAATCGCATTCAAAAATCATCGGGATTTTCCGTTTCAAATAACATGCACATTTCTTTAGCGCGCACTTAGCCCCCGCCAGACTGGCGACATTAAAACAAACGTTCAGATTCAAGGATGTTTCAGGGCTTACCCAGGCCAACCTTATAAATGGCGCACTTCGTGAAAACCCAGACACTGTAATAAAGCAACGTTACATTTTCTTTACTCTCATAGCCGTACGGGGAAGTCGCTTTGTATTTCAAATCTCATCAATTGGCATTAAGCGTAAGCGCCTGACAATATATGTATTAGTACATTATTTTTTCGCTTTATGCGTAGCCGAACAACAATAACGTTATAAAAAAACAATCCACATTCCTTGCTTATTTCACAATTTCAAAAAGCAAGGGCACTGTACAGGACGCATAAAATTAGTTGCAAGTTAACCGCGATCAGTGTGTGGTTTTGTTGCACAGTGCAGCCATGTACGAATAAATGTGAATTATGGTCGGCTGATATAAACCAAGCGGCCGATTAAGTCAGGATAAATACAATTACATCGACCAATACGAATAGAATAATGCAGGAATATTTTTGCACCATTCTCGTCCTCACTGCTCTATCGGCAACACGAGTAATAAGCCGTCTCAAAGTGTGATGGCTGACCTGTCCAAAGTCTGTAACGAGTGAATGGAACGCAGCATAGGAGGCCCAATAAGGGCCCCTCCGTAATAACCGGTTCAACGTCTTGCGAGCTAGGACGAGCCAAGGCGAAAATGCAGGAGGAAGCGGAGTTTACTAACTGATGTTACGCAGTAGCTGCGAGAAGCAGCTGTAACTGATCATAAGCCGCGCGGGAGGCGTTGATCAGTAACTTGCGGCAAAGTGCGAATGGGTTCTTCTGCGTCTTGATGCTCAGGCATT
>NZ_PDZH01000229.1 GCF_002735695.1 Chitinimonas sp. BJB300 | reverse complement strand
GACGGGCTGGTTGGCAACGAAAGCGCGCTGGGGGACTGCAAGCATGACTGAACTCCGATAATAAGGAGTCAATCAGCTTGGTCACTGTCCAGCGACGGCGATAGATGCTGGCCTCCGGGTATTTACGGCAGTCCTATGCCTTCACCCGAGATGCCCAAGCAGGGATTGGTTTTCGCGGTGAACCCCCAGCTTCTTGCGCAATTCTAGAGGGTGTCGTCACAAGATTTCCCTGGCCTTAAAATTCAGCAATGACGCTTGAATCTATTACCTCGCAGGCGCATCGTCGCCATGACATTTCCGATTCACACTGGCTCTTGCTGGAGCCCCATCTGCCGGGACATCGCAACCCGTTATGCCAAGAATATGGCTTCTTTTCTGGCGGCCGCCCAGATCCGCTGCATGGCGATCTGGATCGGCATCTTGTGACGACACCCTCTAAGCTGAGATCAGCTTGGAGATCATAATGATGAGCAGAAGCGTCGGGTTTGGCTGCGGACTATTCATTTTGGCGAGTCGAGTATTCGCCTGCGAGATTTCACTGGCCTACAACAGTGACCCTTCACCCCCCTACTATGTTGGCGTAGGCGATATTTCACCAGACCATCCTGGTGCAGGTGTCGAATTAGCTCAGCTTGCTGCTGCAAAAATAGGCTGTACGGTTACGCTAAAAAGACTCCCCACAAGGCGGGTGATAGCTGAAACAGGAATGGGCAAATATGATGGTGCCTTCATGTTTTCGTATAATGTCGAGCGGACCGCAATGTTTGCCTATCCGATGCAGGGTGAAATACCTGATAAAAGTCGACGAATCGCTACCCTCTCATACTCTCTCTTTAGACTAAAAGGTAGTTCGGCTAATTGGAATGGAGAGACTTTTAGCGGTATCTCGGGCCCAATAGGTGTAAATATGGGTTGGTCTATTGGTAAGGACATACAAGCGCTTAAAGTGCCGGTTATTGAGTCCTACAATACCCAGGAAAACTTTATACAGCTTCGTCTCGGTAGAATTGCTGCTTATGCGACGCAGGATATTGTAGGTGATGCTATCATACAGCGTGAGGATATGAATGATGTAGAGCGGCTACCTATTCCAATTTCGAGCAAAGATTATTTTATTATCTTCAATAAGACTTACTATCAAAAAAATAAAGAACGAGTCGAACAATTTTGGACCGCAGTAGGCAGTTTACGGGAAAGTACTTTGCAGGTTTTGATAAAGAAATATAGTAATGATTAACCATGAAAACCGGTAAGTAAACTTACGAATAGATGCTACGATATTTGATTTCATGGAGCAGCAATTTGAGTCCCCACTGACGCTGAATTGTCAAAAGGCATTTGCATTGGCTGCTAATTAAATAGGGATAGGCTTAATCCTGCCAAAGGGCAAGTAGAAGCATCATGTCAGTACTATTAGGTTTTACACCTGCTTAATCTGAGGTGGGCTGTGCAATTCATTGCCAGCCCCTTGGCTGTAGACGAGCAGTCCTCACTATAAAGTGCTGTTGATAGGGATGTCGGGTAGACCGGCATCATTGTCTTTTATAGGTGCCCGTAAACGTAACACCCATGCCACCACAACTATCATTGTCTTTGATTGCCAATACGGTTTGCTTGAGGGTTATTTCGACTTTGCAGCTGTCTTTGGAAAAGGATGCATGTGCATCACGTACATCGCCCAGGCCATTAATATCGCCAGTATGGGTGCCTTGGCTGGAATAGGTGCCTAATGCGAAGCCATGTACAAAGACTCGGTTATCTTTAAGCCCTAGAAGAACAATATTGGCTGGGGTTGCATTGTTTTTCTTCCCATTGGTATATCTGGCGTATTCACCATTCCACTCGGCAGCGCTCCCCTCTGTAGCGACGTTATTGAGCAAGGCTGTGCGCTCAGTGAATGCTGTTTTGAGGCAGGCAGCAGACTTGCATTGCTTTATGTCATTTAGCCATGCGCGTTGAGAAGATTTAAAAAGGAGTTTGGTATTCAGTTGCAAGAGAGCTGCCTTGTAAGCCTCGCTAAGCTTTTCATCCAACAAGGAAAGCTCTGGGTCTGTACAAATAAGCTGTTCTGTCTCTGTTTTGGCTTTGGTGCAGTCAAAGCTCGTGGCCAGTGCAGAACACGCTATTAATGATGCTGATATGAATATAAGTGAGCGAGTTGGCAATTTATTCTCTTTTCTTGAGTTGATTAGAAACCAAATGACCTTGAAAAGCACTGGGTGCAGTGTTATTCCATGCCAATATTTTGAAACAGCATGGACCTTGGCTAGGGTCATTTACTTATTCATCTAGTATTTAAGTAAGATTGCGGGCTAGAAAAAGGACACTGTTTTGGAAGCAACTAAGCTAGCTGCATAAGAGGCTGCTTGTCTACTGGATTTCGCGTTTTGACTAAGATTGTCAGGCGAGAGGGTCCGTGCCGTTTTAGGGGAGAAGCGCGATTTTATGTTATCTAATGATGCTTCAGTTCCAGTTGATAGCGCTCCAAAATATCCTGCCAATAAGGGTCGGAGGCCATGTTGGTGACGATAGCGAATAGTCGTTTGGCCAACTCGGGTTGTTTTTTATTGACCAGAATATGGCGTGTAAAGGCTGGATCATCGGGTGGCGGGCTGGTTGCCAATGACTCATCAATCAGATTATCCCGTGATAAGGCAGTAAAGGTTGAAAGACCCATTAGCGTGAAATCAATGCGATTGGCTTGCAGTAATTTCAGGTTATTTAGTTCGGATGTGCCGTCGATACGGCTGATGGTACGCGCTTTGGTCAGTTCATCTATGCCTCTGTAGCGATTTTCCAGCACCGCGCCAAAGCGCATACCTTGTAATGCTTTCAGGTCTTTTATGATAGGGGCGGTCGGTCCCCGGAAGACCAATACGTTGCTGTCGCTAAATAGGGCCGGGGTCCATAAGAAATGCTGTTGATTGGCATCGTCGACAAAGCGCGGATTAAGGAATAGGACGATTCCATCCAAGCTGGTTTCATCCTTCAGCGGGCCACGCACCAAGCGCGAGCGAGGAACATTGAAGAGTTGAAAGCGATATTCGTTGGCTAGCTTCTGGTTCAGGTAGTTGACCAGTTCCACAGCCAAACCACCGTTGTTGGTGACAAATGGCGGGAAGAGATAGGTATTGTAGGATTTGACGAGTGTGGTTTCGGCCAAGGCAAAGCCATTGGCTATCAGGGTGAGTGCAAGGCAGAGGTAGCGTAGCAGGGTATATGAAGGGCGCATCAAGCAGGTCTCAGGTAAATACATGCTCTGCCGTGTTTGCAGAAGTCAATATAGCAGCATAGATAGCGCGCAACCAGGCAGCCGTTAGACCGACAATTTTCGTTCGCCCTTGCTCTCAAAATAATAAAGCCCCCGCTTAGAACTAATGCCGTTCACTTTAGCCAGTGAACGGCATTTCTCTTGCCAGTCGTGAGTCCTGCTGTCATGTTGTCCACGAACGTTTCAAGTGGATATCTGGATGCTCGGCAAGGCTCACAAACACCCCGATT
>NZ_PDZH01000228.1 GCF_002735695.1 Chitinimonas sp. BJB300 | reverse complement strand
AGCTCAAGCAAGCGACCAAAGCCCATATGGAGATGTTGGAAAACACCCCGGAACGAGTGTGCTCCTATTTCGAAGACCCCAGGATCAAGTACGCCGCCTGATCAATACTTAGTTGCCGGGTGAATAGATGTGAATCTCTCGACTTATCCCGCTCCGCTAGGCCCATAACGCACAAGAAGGCAGAAAGCGGACATTTATGCCGCTTCCTGCCTTTTAAGATTCTTAAGCTATTTTGTTCAAGTTACTGACGGTGAAACAGCGCCCGCGCGCTGACTACACGGACTCTGGAGACCTCGCATGAAGTCCCCCATGGCCTGCAGTTTCTCTTCATTGGTTAGCGCTGACTGCCCGATGGCTTTTAACGATTCGGTTACCGATTCCTGTAAAGAATTAGGCGCCGTTCCACCGGCTACTTGATCCATTTCCAAGGTGTTAAGTGTTTGCATGATTGCCTCGCACATGAGGTTGAGTAGGGCCAATCAGCGTAGTGATTGGCAGCTGGTGTTGCACTGCATTAGAGAAACGTAATGTACCTGAGTTCCAGACATCCTCTCGCTGAGGCAGCACAGCCGGCCAGCGGGCTCCGACCACCCCGGCGCCGCTGCCCTCAAGGCATTAGAACGCACAGTCAAAGCACGTCGCCGTGCCAACGAGCGCCTGAAACAAGCCCGTGCGTTTCCCGTACAGACGGCGCTAAGCACGGCTTCAAGCCATGATGCCGTCGCCCAAGGCAATGGAATCGGCGATTACACGGTGCGCGTGGATTTGGACGGGCTCGCCCACCACGCGCACCAAGGTGAGGGTCTGCTGGGCGACGGCCTCTCCCTGACAGGGTGACAGAAAGGTCACTGGCCCGACCTCGATACATGAGACGTCGGTAACTGTCAGGCAGGCCGCCAGGTTGTCATCGTCGCATTGCGGCGTCTCATCCAGAACACTGGGCAGTCCGGTGGCAAAGCGGGTGTTGATGACTTGGGTATAGGTGGCCAGCGCCTCGTGATAGATGGGTGTGGCCGTCAAATCCTGCAAGGCCAGGGCCGTGAGCAGGCGACGTAATGAGATCAACAGACGCGGCTCATTGTCGAGTGCCGTCATGGCGGCCAAGACAGAAACAGTGTCTTTCATTGGGGAGTCCTTTCAATTTTGCTTGGCCAGCCGATCCCCTTGGCGTCACGCGGACGCTTAAAAATCGACTGTTGGATGAAGGGTGACGGGTCAGTCGTTCAGTAATTTTCCGTATTTACGAACAACGCAATCTATAATTTACACAACAACGAACATATTCCGCAAGCAAATGTTCGTCATGACGGCGTTGATTTGTTCGACCATACGAACATGACGGCAATTTTTAGCGACAGAATGCGACTGGCGGCCAAAGAAGCGGACTTAAAACCCGCGCAGATTGCGTCGGCCCTCAAGAAAAACCGTTCCACGGTGCAGCAGTGGTTTGATGGCACGGTTAAGTCCATCTCCGGCGACTCCCTCACCGCCGTGGCCAAGTTGCTTGGCGTTCGCGTCGAATGGCTTGCAGCAGGTGACGGCCCTATGCGATCACTGCCGGACCAATCGAAGACGCAGCGAGAAAACATCGACCAGGGTTTTACGACCATGACGGTGCCGGATGAAATCAAACCCATGTTTGAGGCTTGGCTGGCGCTTCACCAAAATCGCCCGATTCCTGCCGACCTCTTGAAAGCGAATACCCTCTTAGCCAACAGCCTTACCGCTGCCCTCGCGCCCGCTCGCCACCAGGATGAAGATCAACGCAGCGAATAACGGGTGGCCAGCGCGCCAGGTTGAGCGAGGAGGAGGCTACCGCGGTATCACGTCAATCGGCGGACCAAGGTCTCCATGGTCTCCGCAGGCACAGTGACGCCGAGCGCAGCGAGTTCAACCGGTAAGACGCGCCGCAGCATATAGCGCCGCACGGCCGTTGGGGTACCCCGCCCACCCATCATTTGCCTCGGCCATCTTGGCCGGCCAATTGTGCTTGTAGGTTGTCCCACACGCCGCGTTAATCTCATCCAGGATTTGCTTGAGGGGTTTCCCGGCAGCCTGCTCGATGTCAAGCCAGCACTGGAAAAGTCCCTTGTGATTGTCGAGTGCCATGGTGGCCATACCTACCAAGGGCCGCGCCCCCCCTGACAAGACGCTTGGCCGCCACTGGGCGCGGTCGATGCCGCCGTCTTTTGCCTGAGGCGGACGAGCAAAAAGCGCGCTGATTTATCCCCGATAGCTGGGGATAAGCAGCACTGCTTATCGGCCCCAAGGCCTGACCGGCTTGGGATTCAGTTGGGTGCTGATTTTTTGAGCAGGCAACCGCACCGACGCCTTTTCCAGCAAGCGTGGTTTCGGACGAAGTGGCGATACCGCCAGAAATCAACGTCAGCTACGGTTTCGGTGACAAAAAAACGGGACGGGGGGGCAGAACTTGGCGCACCTTTCGCCCTAGACCGTATGGGTAACCCCATTTTTATGGAGAAAGTTTTCAAAAAGGAGGGGGGTTAACCGCGAAGGCCCCTCACGCCACGCAAACGACACCGGGGGCGATGTTTGACCTGCTGCGGTTTTGACGGCGTGCTGCGCCCTGCAAAGTCGTCCCTAGCGCGTGTTATTGGCAGTATCGCCACTTCGCCCCATTCAACACTTGCCGGAACCCACCTCTAGACGGACCGTCGGCATTGGCCTGTAGAACCACCCTTGATCGTGGCGTATTCGGTTCGTTGGCAGGCAATCGATACCGGGACTGCCCGCACCTTCTGCGAAGATTCCACAAAAACCCGCCCTTGAGCCATCAAATCATCGTTTGGCCACAACCCACCATACCAAGCCATTTTAGTGCCCTGTGAGCCTGTTTATGCGTCAAATAGCGCCTATCTTGGCGAGTACGCACCCTTGGTTCTTGGTTTCCTCTTCTTAAACCAACCCTTTACCTCTACTTTTACTAAACCAACCCTTTACTTTACAAATTTGTCCCGGGTAGAACTCTCTTGTCCCACTTCCCCGGGACAACATTTCTTCTTTTAAATCAAAGATGTCCCACTTGTCCCGGGTGAAAATCATTACGTGCGAGACAAATAAAAAAAGAGCGAGGCACATTGTGTGTACGCGCGCTCGTGCGGGTATGGGGCGGGACAAGTGGGACATCCCCGTCAATACTGGGTTTGACGTGTCCCCACTTACTGGGGACAAGGGCCTGGATGTGGGGACAAAACCGCATTTTCGTCATTTTTTATGACTGGCCAGGGACAGGACAGAATCGAATAGCACGCAATTCACTTTTGTTCCGTCTTACTACCTCTCCGTTCTAGAAACACAGAACAGACTAACGCTTTGATTTATTTCTTTTGTTCCAAGTGTTCCAAGTGTTCCGGGTTACATACGCGTATACGAGGCTGCCTACGCACACATTGGGCGTGTGTATACGCTACACGTGTGCACACATGGGCGCGCAGCGGGCGGAACACCTGGATCTCTTGGAACAACCCTGTATTGATGCGGG
>NZ_PDZH01000227.1 GCF_002735695.1 Chitinimonas sp. BJB300 | reverse complement strand
TTTACGATCCACGCTTCCTTCCCACGCTCGGTCGCCCTCACGCAGTTGCGCTTCACTTCGTTCGCTGTGATCAACTTACGGCGGGACTTCCACCCGCAGGAGTGCGCCCATGCTGGGCGCACATGGAAAACGGTGTGGTAGCAACCACACCGTTTTCTTCATGCAGCCTCACATCGGGCTAAGCATGTACCACTGAGCCTGGTGAAAGCTGCTTTTACTGCCAATAGCCAGTAGAACGGCCATCGGAAGAAACAAAGGGACGCCCTGCCTGGCAACTTGCCGGTGCACAATTGCCACCGTACAAGTAGTAAGACGTACCGGCTGGCTTTCCATCTTGCTTGATAGTCATGCGATAAGTTCTGCCTTCGTAGACCGTTTGATCTTGATCAAAATACTGCTGGTAAATGCTGAACTGGTTAGCACTTCGCGTTGTACCACCACCGCTAGTGGCACCCCCTCCAGTTGTTACTTGGCCTTCCTGCCAGAACGACTGGACGCGGTTGTCGCTATTTCTCCACGGATTCTGGCTTGTGCAAGCGACTGGGGCACATGTACTGCCATATATGGGAGGATAGTCACTACTTGGCTTACCATCAACAATCACGTTATAGGAGTAGGTCCTTCCTTCGAATACCGTTTGATCAAGATTGCGATATTGCCGATTTGCATCGAACTGATCCGCACTCTTTGTCGTACCACCGCCACCCGTAGTAGTGGTGCCGCCTCCTCCACCCGTCTTCGTGGTGCCGCCACCTGTGGTGGTCGTCGTGCCCCCCGCCCCAGTAGTAGTAGTAGTGGTAGTGGTAGTGGTGCCGCCACCTGTCTTAGTAGTACCACCAGTTGCACCATCACCTCCTGGCGTCCAGTATCCAAGTTGGCTGCTCCACTCATAAGGGCGCGCCTTATTACAAGTTAAAGGAATACACCGCCAGCCAGTTGTGGAATCCTTCACATTTACTTGACCTTTCTCTAGCAAGGAATAGGTATATGGGTTTCCATAAATCAGCACAGAGTCATTATGTTTATAATCTTTGTTTGGATCGAAAGTTATCTTACCCACTCCTCGATTTGGCGTTACTACGTTAACTCCTCCCGCATACCTCGCTCCAGCAAATTCCCCTCCTTCGCTTACTGTGTTTAACCACTGATTGAATTCACTATCGTAACGCGTACCGATGTCAGTAAAGATAAACTTTGTATACTCTTTCGGTTTACCACTTCGGATAATAAGTAGCATTTTCTCCACATCATCTCTATGCCGCTCAAACATGAACCTTACCCCTAAATATCCCCAGGTATAGGCACGACCAAAGTAATCGCTCATGTCATAAGTATGATTGAATATTTGACTAAGTGTGTAGGTTTTCTTACGCGCTACCTCTATCGCGTTCGGATAAGAATTTTGCTTAGAGAAATACTCAGCGACGCCTTCTTGCCACCATACCAAGCGTGTCTCATTGCTAAAGAAATCGGCATAGTCAGCCTGATTAAATACATTATCTAAATAATGAATGAACTCATGTTTCAAATTCCAAATATATTGCCCAATCAATTCATCTGTTCCATCTACTCCATCTTTATGGTAGGCCCAAAAGCGCTGAACATTTCCTATTTCGCCGGTATTGCCTTCCAATTGATAGCCACCATTATTAGTCTCAATTTTAAAAACAGCCCTACCAATTTTCGCATACTCATTCTTATTCTTAAATAAGACCATTTCCAAGCCGCTATCAAATTTTGGCCTTTCTTTGGTACCACCAACCATAGAGGCCTTATCTGGCGTTATTCCAAATAAAGAATAGATAAATAACTTTTCTTCTGCCATTACTAATCGGCAAGCTTCATCCAACCGTGCCGCAGGTATCTCCGGTTGAGCTATTATTCTCACATAAGTAGAACAAGACTTCTTTGAGGGCATATTTCTTTCTACCCAGCGTTCTTTTATGTCACAGGTGCTATATTCCGCACAGTTATTTCTCTGTGATTTTTTATCCACATCGTAGCTATCTACCGCACCTACCACAGCAACATATACATTACTACCACGACCGTTAATATCTAGGCCACGCAAGATCTCTTTAATTTGCGGTCTAATTTTTGGCCTTAATTGTTCATAATTTAACCCGCCTGCCAAACTGATTGCAGCACTCTCTAGTACCTCTTCATACTTGGTATCCAGCAATGAAATATTATTATTGTAAAAGGATTTAAATGCCGAAAAATAAGAACTATCATTTACAACAATCTTATTTGCGTCAAGTTCATACCTTGGCTTGAGTCCTATATACGGATCATCAAGATTAACCCGTGTAACCTGTATCCAGGTTTTAAACATAGATTTAATCGCAGCAAGCGACTCATCATCTTTAAAAAAGTTACTTCCAATTTCCAGCATCTTTGCTTTTAAAATAGGCAAGTAATTTACATAGTCTCTTGAGAAATATATTGTATCATAAATCATTTTTAGTTTTTTATGGTTACTATAGTCGGAAATGCGGCTGGCTTGACTATTCAACATCAACTCAAGCCCTTGTTTGATTCGTTGTTTCATCGCAAAACTATATTCAAATTGCTTATCATTATAAAACCGGTAATTATAAGCTGCCTCAACATACCCCAGAATGGCAATCAACTCATCTTCTTTATAGGTCTCCGTATATCTGCCAGCCAACCGTAATAACTCTTCAACAACCGTATTTAATCTAGACTCTTCAAATAATTGTCTCTCATAACCATTGTCATAAAATAAATCCTGATAACAACTGAAAGTTTTAATTGCTTTTAATAGATCATTACCGGTAGCATAAGCTAATGCTCCCATATTGCAGCTTTTTTGAGCTGCCTCCATATTCTTTTTCTGCATATCCCTCTGCTGTCTGGCTCTGTCCAGACTACGCTCGTAACTCTCATAATCCTGTGTTTTTATAGCCTCTGAAGTTGACGCATTGTTTTTCTTGGGGACACCAACATCTGCTTCTGCCGGAAGAAAAAGCGCTCCCACGATAAGGAATAGTGGTGTTAATCGGTACTGCTTGGTCGTCTTAGTCATCACATCACCCCCACAAAGTTAGTGAACCCAAGTACCGTAATAGCAGTTTGCCAATGAAATACAAATCAAACGCGCTGCAAGGAGGCGGGTCTAACCCTTAACACGTCTTTGACATCAAAAAATACTTTATCCTTTATGAAATATATTCAGAATTAGTATTAATTATGCGCACCTGTATATTTAGCAACTATTCAAAAAATTATATTTAAAAAGGTTTTAGCCTGATAAGCATCATTAATGCTTAAGTCATTTTATGGCTATGTTATATAATCCGGTACAGATAAACATATAAAGGGTAAGGCATCAAAATTTACATATTAGCCCGGCAATTTAATATCCCAAATCCGCCGCATAAGCGATCTTGGGGTGACGGAAATAGGAACGAATACGCTCAGGCCGCAACTGCAGGCGTGTAAAACAGCGTGCAAAACTTTCCAGATTCCAGGGGTAAACAGCGTTCAATAGTTTCCACCCCTGGGTGTGCAACCATCCGGTGTTTCTGCCGGAGAATCTGGGGTGATAAACATGAATCTCATT
>NZ_PDZH01000226.1 GCF_002735695.1 Chitinimonas sp. BJB300 | reverse complement strand
TGAATGCCTGAGCATCAAGACGCAGAAGAACCCATTCGCACTTTGCCGCAAGTTACTGATCAACGCCTCCCGCGCGGCTTATGATCAGTTACAGCTGCTTCTCGCAGCTACTGCGTAACATCAGATACTAACAATCTACCCACGGGCCCGCCAATGAACGAAAGCGAATTTCTCAACCTTAGCGACCGTATCTTCGATCAAATCGAAACCGCACTGGATGCCGGCGAGTTTGATGTTGACCTGAATCGCAACGGCAATGTCCTGGAAATCGAATTCGAAGACGACAGCAAGATCGTCGTCAATCGACATGCTGCCAACCAGGAAATCTGGCTAGCGGCTCGCTCCGGTGGCTTTCACTATCGATTACAGGACGGTGCTTGGAAAAGTACACGCGACAACTCTGAATTCTTTACCCAGTTGACCGAACTGATCCATAACCAGACTGGTGCCACTCCGACGTTCTGAATCTATTGCTTCACAACGATCTCCACCACGCATGCCAGACTGGTTAACCGCTATTGCAGTTGAATATGGCCTCATGGGCTTGTTCGCATCCGGCCTATTATCTTGCTACCTTGCTACCGGGCAATTCCGAGCTGGCACTGGCATTTATGCTGCACCAGCAACCCAACCGCTGGCTAGCCGCAGTGCTCTGCGTCACAGCAGGCAATATCTTGGGCAGTCTGAGTAGCTATTGGATTGGGAGCTACTTCCGGAAATTCAAACCGCGCGCAGTTGAGCACCTCTCGCCACAAGCCCTGGCACTACTGAACCGTTACGGGAACATCACACTATTGCTAGCCTGGCTTCCTTTAATTGGTGATGCCCTATGCTTTGCTGCAGGCTGGCTAAACCTCCCAAAATCATTTGCCATATTATTAATTTCTCTTGGAAAATCAATCCGTTACATATTAATCAGCTTGCCATTCATTCTTTAAACCGACGTATAAGGCACAATTAATTATGTAGAAATATATTCCTAATATCATGATCACACATAGCAGGATACAATTAACTTCCTCCGGTAATCGGTGGCCAAGCTGATACCGTCTAATCAATTCCCACCCACATGACACTATTGAGGAAGCCCCTTATTTCCTTCTCTTCGTCTGGCGAACAGAATATGGACGCAATATTCCCCGTTTATTACGGTGCGGTTAACGAGTGAGCTATCCGTTTGTGTTGCATTGCCGCAACCACCAAATTTCCCGAAAAATAAATTAATAATTGTTTAAAATCAAAAACTTAAAAACAATTAGCACCCAAAAAGTTGCAAAGCAAATGTTATATGCAGCTTGTTGGCTCGTTGCTTAGAGCACTTATCGCCGCCTATCATACCCCTGTACTGTACTGCTCCACTAGAATAAGCAGTCTGATTTGCTACACCGCCTTTCCAAACTTTTCTTAAAGGAAGACGCAATGAACAAGAAATTCATCGCCCTCGCCATCGCTGCTGCGATTGCGCCTGCGGCATTTGCTGCTGATGAAGTGGTTCTGTACGGTCAAGTGAACGTAGCGCTGGTTGCTGACAACAGCAAAGACAGCAATTTCGGTATCGACAACCAAGGTTCACGCCTTGGCGTCAAGGGTACCGAATCGCTGGGCAACGGCATGAACGCTTGGTTCCAAATCGAAAGCGGTGTTGCACCTGACGATGCAAGCAAAGCCGGTTTTGCGACACGCGAAGGCTGGGTTGGCTTGAAGAGCAGTGAGTTCGGCGGCATTCAACTTGGTCGTGGTAAAAGCGCCTATACCAAGGCCTATGAAGAGTTCGATCCTTGGTATCAGGATGACAGCTTCGGTATCAATGGTTTTGACCAACTGGGTTATACCGGTAATGCAGCGCTAGTTCCGGATAGAGGTGACGGCGGCTACAAATATCGCACCGACAATACAGCCCGTTACACCTACTCCATGCCTGGCTTAGATGTGATGGTTGATTACTCGGTTGGCGAAAATAAGAACAAGATTGCTGGCCAGAAAGAAGCCACAAATCTGAGCTACTACGTTAAGGGAACGATAGCTGACTGGTGGTATATTGTTGGCGCTAATATGGCTCGCAATGCAAACTTCAGAGATACTAATGGTGATGGCAAGGGGGACACTTGGGCACCGGGTGCCAAGTTGAACAACGTTCTCCTTGGTGGCGGTACTTCCTTTGGTGACTTAGCCATCGGTGCCGGCTTCCAACGTCATGTATATTCTGAAACTGGCTACGGTACCAACAAGCGTAACAGCGTTTTGGTCAACGCCATGTACAACCTGGAAGGCAATTCACTGTACGGTGGCATCATCATGGCCGACAAACTCAAGTACGGCAGCGTCAAGATGGCCGATAGCCGCTATATCCGCTACGGTCTTGGTTTGGCTGTACCGATGTCTAAACGTACCAATATCGTGACCGAATATATGGCTACGGATTACTCTGGCACCCAGAAAGACAAGTCTTACTTCTCGGTAGGTGCTTACCACTCCTTCTAATCGTTCCCACAACGATTAAGGCGTAAACAAAAGAGGCAGCCCAGGCTGCCTCTTTTGTTTGTAGGATGCTTGTGAAACCATCAGTGCACTTTATCCATCCAACCGTTTTTCACACAATCAAAGGAGAAATCATGCTGCGAGAGTTCAAAGAATTCGCTATGCGAGGCAATGTGGTTGACCTTGCAGTGGGGGTAATCATTGGTGGCGCTTTCGGCAAGATTGTCGATTCGCTGGTCAAGGATGTGATCATGCCGCCCATAGGCTGGATGCTGGGCAACGTGGATTTCACCAACCTGTTTATTGTCTTGAAGGAAGGCGCCAAAGCTGCTGCGCCTTACGAGACACTCAAAGCTGCACAGGATGCGGGCGCCATTACCATCAACATCGGCCTATTCGCCAATGCCATCATCAGCTTCACTATCGTTGCATTCGCCGTATTTTTGCTGATCCGTACATTGAACAAGCTCAAGCGTGAAGAAACACCCGTCGCCACCTCACCTGTCACCAAAGAATGTGAGTTCTGCTTCAGCGCAGTACCGGTAAAGGCGACGCGTTGCCCTTGCTGTACATCGCAACTCAGTTAAGCGATTCCGTGTAACCGTGCATCTCGGCTCTGCACTAACCTAGAACCACTCGTAAAAACAAGCAGATACTAAAAGCGCTCAAAAACTACGCCAAGACAAGACGGATATCACGGATAAGGCACCAATATGCAACAACTTATCGTACTTGGTGGCGGTGGCTTTTCTATGGAGAAGTCTCCACTTCTCGATCAGTATTTTCTCTGCGCCACAGGTAAGAAAAAACCGCGCATCTGCTTTATGCCCACAGCCAGTGGCGATGCGGAAAACCACCTCCTCAAGTTTTACGCTGCCCACGCAAGCTACCACTGCCTAGCCAGCCATCTTTCCTTGTTTCGGCCACATATCCGAGACATCGCCAGCTACCTGCTGGAACAAGATGCCATTTTCGTCGGCGGCGGAAACACCAAATCGATGTTGGCGCTATGTAAGCAATGGGATGGACCCCTCCTCACCTAAGCGGCATCTAGGTGCCAGACTGGTAGTTCCGACCACCAGTCAACGGTAAAGAGGAGTCCACCATGAAGAGTATTCGAGTTGGCGTCGATTTGGCA
>NZ_PDZH01000225.1 GCF_002735695.1 Chitinimonas sp. BJB300 | reverse complement strand
GATGGGGCTCCAGCAAGAGCCAGTGTGAATCGGAAATGTCATGGCGACGATGCGCCGGCAGGGCAATAGATCCGGAAGTCATTGCTGAATTTTAAGGCCAGGGAAATCTTGTGACGACACCCTCTAGGGGAAAACACCCCAAAAGTCGGCGTTTACAATGGGCAAACGTGCGATTCAACGGTGATCCTAACGCTCTATTTCTCTAATTTTGGAGATCTTGAACAGGTTCTTAGAAGATGTATTACGAGATTTATTTAGTGTGCTGTGATGCGCTTACCGCTTCCGACCAACGCCAATCGGCTTCTTCAGGAAGGTCAACGCCATGCTCGAAGGCATACGCTCGGCAAGTTGCCTGACTGTCTTGCATCATCTGTTTTATCGCAGCACCGGATACGTTCAGGTCGGGTACCCGGTTAATTGCGTCGATGACCAAGCTGAAACGGTCAATCTCATTGCGTATTGCCAATTCGAGAGGAGTATCGATATTTCCCTTCTCCTTGTAACCACGCACATGCAGGTTTACATGGTTAGCCCTGCGATAAGTTAACCGATGAATCAGCCAGGGATAGCCATGAAAGTTGAAGATGATTGGCCTGTCGCGCGTAAACAAGCTGTCGAAATCGGTGTCGCTCAAGCCATGCGGATGCTCGCTGTTTGATTGCAAGCGAAAAAGATCGACGACATTTATAAAGCGTATTTTCAGTGCTGGGAAATAGGTACGCAACATATGGGTAGCTGCTAATGATTCCTGAGTCGGCACATCACCACATGCGGCCATGACAAGATCGGGTTCGCTGCTTTCGTCATTACTAGCCCAGCGCCATATGCCTAGGCCGCGGGCACAATGCAACGCTGCTGCGTGGGCATCGAGATACTGAAGATGCTTTTGCTTGTCAGCAACAATTACATTTATGTGGTTAGTGCTGCGTAGACAATGGTCCATGACAGCAAGCAGGCAATTTGCATCTGGGGGTAGAAAGATTCGCGTAACCTTAGGCGACTTGTTTACAACCACATCTAGAAAACCTGGGTCCTGATGCGAAAACCCGTTATGGTCCTGACGCCAAACGGTGGACGTAATCAGTAGGTTAAGTGAGCTGATGGGCGTTCGCCAATGTACCTTGTCGGCGATGTCTAACCATTTGGCATGCTGGTTAAACATGCTATCGATCACATGTGAGAAAGCCTCATAGGTGGATAGCAACCCATGGCGACCTGTCAGTAGATAGCCTTCCAGCCAACCTTCTAGCGTATGTTCTGACAGGTATTCCATGACCCGGCCATTGGGCGATAGTGCACCACCGTCTTCGTCTGTCGCAAGCATTTCCGACATCCATACCTTGCCCTCGGTAAATGTTGCCTGCAGCTTATTAGAGGCTGTTTCATCCGGCCCGAACAGGCGAAAGTTCGACGGATTCATCCGGATAACATCGCGTAATAGCTCACCAAGTGGTTCGGTGTTGCCTTCCAGTGTACGGCCTTCTTGTATTGGATCGACTGCATAGTCGATCCAATTGGGAAGCCGTAAAGGGATGCGCAGCTGTCCACCATTAGCGTGTGGGTTGGCACTCAACCGGCGTTCGCCTTTGGGTAGCCAACTGATAATTTCCTGACGAGGACGGCCGTCTGGCTCAAATAATGTGGCTGGTGCATAGCTGAGTAGCCAAGCTTCCAGTTGCTGAAGGTGGGCAGTATTCTCTCTGACCGATGCTAAGGGAACCTGGTGCGCGCGCCATGTCCCTGCAATGACATGACCGTCCACCTCGGCAGGACCTGTCCAACCTTTAGGGCTTCTGAGGATAATCATCGGCCAACACGGGCGCTCTGTAGCCTTGCCAGTCCGTGCAGATGTCTGAATATGGCGTATAAGCGCGACGCATTCGTCCATAACTGCTGCCATGCGTTGGTGCATGAGACTGGGATCGTCACCTTCAACGAGGATTGGACGCCAACCATAACCTTGAAATAAGTTCAGTAGTTCCGTTTCGGGAATGCGTGATAGTACGGTTGGATTGTTAATCTTGTAGCCGTTCAGATGTAAAACCGGTAGTACTGCACCATCTCGCGCTGGATTGAGAAATTTATTGCTGTGCCACGCCGTTGCTAATGGCCCAGTTTCTGACTCTCCATCACCTACAACAACTGTGACAAGCAGATCTGGGTTGTCAAATGCCGCACCGAAGGCATGCGACAGACTGTAGCCCAACTCACCTCCCTCGTGAATTGATCCGGGCAATTCGGGCGTGCAATGACTGCCAATGCCACCAGGGAAGGAGAATTCGGTGAAAAAGCGTTGCATACCTTCAATACTCTGCCCCTTGTCTCGGTAAATCTCGCCATAGCGTCCTTCCAGCCAACATGGCGCTAAGACACCTGGTGCGCCATGGCCTGGCCCTGCTAGGAAAATTGCGTTGAGGTCGTCGCGGGCGACCACTCGGCTCAGATGTGTCCAAATAAAGCTCAAACCGGGGCTTGTGCCCCAATGCCCCAACAGACGTTCTTTAATATGCTCAGGTATGAGCGGTTGCTGCAAAAGCGGATTGGCTCGTAAGTAGATCATGCCAGCAGCAAGGTAATTACAGGCGCGCCAAAAACTGTTTATCTGTTGCAGTTGGTCGGTTGAAAGCCCTGTTGAAATTTGGGTCATGGCGATCATCTCCGATATATATGCACCAAATGATGCGTTACCCATAACTTACGCTGTCTGATTACCGTATACCTTGACCTTGAACAAAGAAAGGCAATGTTCGCAAGGTAAACTTTTATTCCAGTTATCGACCCTGCCGTACAGTGAAAGGTTGCACCAAGTGCAGCTAGGATGTGTATATCAAACATCTAAGCCATCAGTGAGCACCGGTACGATGGGATAGTCCCAAGGAAGTTACGAGCAGACTTGTCATAGTGTGCTTACAAAGAATAGTGCTGCTTGAATATCTCAATCCCTGTCAGTAATGACGACCGCGGACGGTGTTTCCCTGCTGGGCATTAGCCCTTTCCAGATCCAACTATCTGCCGAGAGAAACCTAACGAGTTGCCCAGGCCATTGAGCGTGGCACGGACCTTGGTGCATAGTTGGTTTCGGCTACGCCCAAGACTTGTTGTGCTGCTTGTTTTCTTGGGCACGCATGATGGAGGTGTTCATCATGGCGTATCTGTTAGCCGTTCTCTCAGTCAATGTTTTATACCGTGTGTCAAGTTCAGGACAGTCTCTACTGTAAATGGCGAGGATTCACATTTAGCAGTATCCAAAATGCGTGAGCGGACTAAGGGACGCCAGCGCAATAGCTGGCAAAGCAAGGTCTCAACAAACAGAGGGTTACTTTTGGCGGTTAAAGCTGCTTGGTTTGATGACACACACTTGAGATCTTGAAGATTTGATCGGTTAATCCACCCGTAGTCTGGATACTTCCTTGCGCTAGATCAAAGGCAATATCGTGCAACTTATTAAAATGCATTAACACTATAATCTATTGAAAGAAGTTTATTGCTGCAATGCGGCTTTGCCCCTTGGGAAAAATAGCATGAATACAGCTCCCGCTTCCGTAACACCAAAGCCAAACACGCTTGGCCTTAGTCTTCTTATTGCGCTCGTTGTCGGTTCCATTATTGGCAGTGGTATCTACGGTTTGCCACAAAATATGGCTT
>NZ_PDZH01000224.1 GCF_002735695.1 Chitinimonas sp. BJB300 | reverse complement strand
GATTGGCCGCTTCAAAGATGCTGTCACTCGCACCTGCGGCAATGAGCCGCTCCTTGAAGGTCCAAATGGTGGTACGGTCTGGAATCTGGCTGCTACTGCGTAGACCGACAAAGCGCTGGAAACTCAGCCGATCCAGCAACTGGAATTCCATCTGCTCATCGCTGAGATTGAATAATTGCTGAACCAGCAGCATCCGAACCATTAATCCGTTGGAAACGGCGGCCGGCCGCCGCGGGCGCGGCTGGGTCGAGGCGCTGCCCGGTCAATGTCTGCCGCCAGTGCGGTAAAATCGACATGGGTCCCCAGGACCTTCAGCGCATCGCCTAGCTGATCAAGTTTGGCTTCACGTTCTTCACTGGCAAACAGACTGGATTTGATCATGATGGGAGGGCTGACTTTCGGATGTCAGAATCATGCCATGGATGGAAGGTTTTTCGAGGTGCCCTATATATTCAAAGGCGTGCCTCCAAGCTGGGCACACAAAAAAGCAGCGCAGAATTTTCTGCGCTGCTTTAAGGGGCTAAACCAATTCAGCTTATTCCCAGTACACACGTACGCGTCTATCTGCGGTCATCCAAGGGTTGGCGCTAGTGCAGCTACCCGGTTTGCAGTAAATACCAGGTAGCGCTGGGTAATCATCCGCGGGTTTGCCATCCACCAACACATGCAACTGTACTGGGCGACCATTTAGGTAGGCCCACTCACCGGCACGGTAAGCCCGCTGCTCATCAAAGTCACTCGAAGACGGAGTGGGAGTGGGAGTTTGCCCCGGCGCTTGCCAGAATATGCGCACGCGTCTATCTGGCATGGTCATCCAGGGGCTGCCGCTGTTACAGCTATTTGGCTTGCAGTAAATACCAGGCAACGCTGGGTAATCAACCGCGGGTTTGCCATCTACCAGCACTTGCAGCTGTACGGGACGGCCATTCAGATAGGCCCAATCACCAGCACGGTAAGCCCGCCGCTCATCAAAATCACTTGAAGACGGTGTAGGTGTAGGTGTAGGTGTAGGTGTAGGTGTAGGTGTAGGTGTAGGTGTAGGCTTATTGGTCTTGGTTGGTTTTTCCACTGGGCTACCTACAGGTAACCAATAAGCAATCATATTTTCCGTATCGTCAAAACCATTATCCCAGGCCTTCGCAAGGCCTACGAAGGCATCTGGATGTGCGAGATGTCCGCCTATCGTATATCCATTGTTATATTCCTCACCTGCATTTAACAATACCAAACGATAGTATTTTCCATCGACCATTACCTGTTGCCCATTCTCATACCTGGCCTCAACGTTAAAATTGGTACCCCAACGCCCAGGCGTTTTGTCAAATGGTTTCTGCCCAGTTTCTGCGACGACGCTATTACTGTTTTTCACCCAATAAGCGCGTACAAAATTGACATTTGTACGCCTATTAGTATCGATAACTGCGTCCTTTTCGGTGCAATTAAGTGGATGACAATTATAAGCATAAAAAGTACCGGTATAAGGCTTACCATCGAAACGCACTAGCTTTAATTCATAACTCTTACCATAAATATTGGTTTTCCCGCCGTTTCGGTAGGTATTACCCATAATAAATGTGGTTTCGCCGATCCCGCTATTTGGATTTGGCGGATTACGTACTCCGCCAGCATAGGCGTTCCCGGCAAAAGGAAGTTTGACTCGCTCTTCTGACTTTAATTTTTTCAGGTCAGCAACCCATGTCCGAAAGTCAGACTCAATATTTGGTGTGGCGAGAAATTTATTAATTAGGTCTTGATAACGAGGGATTTTAACCTCAGGTTTATCCGTGCTTCGGAATGTGGCTAGTATATTCTCGATGACATCGCGATGATGTTCATACATGAAGCGTACTGCCAAGTAACCCCAGCGATACACCTTTTTGGCGTGATCTGGATCCTGAGACGACACTTTTAAAATGTCACTTAAATAGTATCCTTCTGTAGCCCAATTTACTGCTATAGAATAAGAGTTCTGATGTGCGAAATATTCGGCATGTCCTTCAATCCACCAATCCGCATTTGGAAAAGCTCCTACCGAAACGTTGTTATAAATACCATCTAAATAGTGGATAAATTCATGCCTTAAGTTATGCGCATATTGATATTCAAGCGTGTTCCTACTTTTAGGGTCATATTTATTAATAGGTGCACCATCCCAAGTTTTATCCTTATGATAAAGGAAATTCGTAGTAATGTTTCCAACATAGGCTGGTGTACCGGGAGAAGTATAGCCGCCGGCTTTTAAGCCAGCTCTATTATAATCTTCTTCCGAATTGAACATGAAGATATCCAAGCCACCATCATAAATTGATGGTTGAATATATGCGCCGCTTATAGATGGATCCATATACTGACTGCTCAGTTGAACACCAAACATAGTATTCAAATACAGTTTCTCTAAATCAAATAGAATACCACATGTTTCTTCTAAAATTTCATCTGAATAGACAGCACCTTTTTGCGCTTTGATGTGAATCCTTGGTTCTTGTGGGCATGTTTTTTGGTACACCATATTATTAAGGTCCCACTGACTTGAGAGAAGTGCGTCAGATTGAGGACTGCGTGAATCTCTAGTCTTATTGCTGGAAATACCTATTGGTTTATTCAAGGGACCAGCTGCAGCATTTGCAGGTAGAAATGCACAAGCTACGCTACAAGCAATTCCAGCTAAGACATGTTGCTTTACTAAATTAGTCATAGTCTATTTCTCTTTTCTCATTTAAATAAATATTTGAAAACTGTATCAAAGCCTGTTTTGTCGATTTAAAGTTAAAGGAAGATAATCGATAGAGACTAGGCGCATGACAAGATAATACAAAGCTAACGGTAAAAATTCACTTTGAATGCATTTGTCATTAAAATCAAGAGGATTAACCAAAAGTGTGAGAAGTAACACTGATAAGGATTGACAATTTTCTATGTTGCTTCTGCCTGTTGCGGCTGACCGAAAACTGACCCAGGTGTTCTACTTGCCCTGCCTAATTTCTAGGCAGGAGAGAAAGGGTGATCACCATGGAAATGTTAGGCAAGGATCGGCGGATGTATCTACGCGACAAGCTGTCGCTGCATGAGATTACCAAGCGCACAGGTCTGTCGCGCAATACCATCCGCAAATGGCTTCGAATGCCAGAGGAACCAGCGCCACCCACTTACCAGCGAGCCGCGTCAGCTGGGAAACGCTCTACCTTCTACGCCACATTGGAGCAGGCACTCCAGGCTGATTCCCACCGGCCCAAACCGGATCGACGCACAGCCCGGGCCCTTGTTCACGCAAATTAAGGCGGAGGGTTACCAAGGCGGTTACAGCCAACTGACAGCCTTTATCCGTGACTGGCGCGGTCGTAAAGGTAGTGCACTGCACGCCTTTGTACCGCTGCAGTTTGCGTTGGGCGAGGCATTTCAGTTTGACTGGAGCGAGGAGGGGTTAGTGATTGGCGGCCTCTATCGCCGCATGCCGGTCTCTCACCTCAAGCTCTGCGCCAGCCGCGCCTTTTGGCTGGTGGCCTACCCTAGCCAGGGCCACGAGATGCTGTTCGATGCTCACACCCGCGCCTTCATGGCCTTGGGTGGTATCCCCCGTCGTGGCATCTACGACAACATGAAGACGGCGGTTGATCGGATCAACAAGGGCAAGGGGCGAACCGTCAATGCGCGCTTTGCTGTGATGTGCGCGCACT
>NZ_PDZH01000223.1 GCF_002735695.1 Chitinimonas sp. BJB300 | reverse complement strand
ACTTGAATGCCTGAGCATCAAGACGCAGAAGAACCCATTCGCACTTTGCCGCAAGTTACTGATCAACGCCTCTCGCGCGGCTTATGATCAGTTACAGCTGCTTCTCGCAGCTACTGCGTAACATCAGCTAGTAAATTACAACGCTTTACCTGGGGAAGTCCGCAAAGGGGTTTACTTCACCACCGTAGATACGTTCGAGCAGTGCAGTTTCACGGGTTCTGACGGTATCCAGGAAGTAGTCAGCGCCTTCCATATGCAGGAAGGCGGCCACGCCTCGCTCAAGAAAATCCTGTAACTCCCCCAAACCCGCCAAGTGAGCAGGTCCCCGCGCCAAGCGCAGTGCTAACTGCACCATCTGTTTTTTCACCACGACATCAAGCTCACGACCCAACTCATGCACCAAGCGTATCTGCTCGCAACGTTGGGCGTAGTTATCGCAAAGCCGATAGGCCGCTGTATAGTTGACGGCATCAATCGTCTGCACCTGCATGTCGTTGAACAGCTTATGGACCAGCTGCGTATCCAGCGATAAAGTCAGTCGATTCAGATGCAGCGCTTCTTCAATCGCCGCCATCGCGCGTTTGGGCAGTAGGCTCCGCATTTTCACCACGATTCGCTCACCATCCGCATCCCGCTGCGAAAAATCGGTTGGGCCGTAGATATCAGATAGAAAAAAAGTCGTGGCCAAACCATAGCGCGTGCTGCTCGCCAAGTCTGCGTAGCAATGCGCCAAACGCCGTGTCTGCCAGTCGGCCAACAGGTAGCGTTCACGGCTTAGCCCGCTTTGGGCAATGGCTTGACTCAGATTATCGTCCATGGTTGTCGTAAAAATGGGATGGGCAAAAAAAGCACACGAAGATGCAATACAACAGCGAAAAGGCGCGTCAATCCATGTAGTCGTAGCCGGCTGATACATTCCTACAACGTAGCGCCTAAACAACAGTGTGGCGAGACAACAAAATGTGCATAAAAAAACCAATTAAAAACTGTCACTTAGCGAAACCAGCCAACCATAATCTGCTCAAAGACAGGCGATTTCGCCAAGCCGCAGCGTAGAAGCTGCTAAGTAAACTGATGCCACTGCCATAAGCAATAGATGGGGACGTCGGCGGAGTATTTCCACCACTGCGGCCCACTGATTTAAAGGGCAACACACCGTGCCCTTGGATAAAGATCACCGTTCCAACTCATTACCTAAGGAGCCCACCATGGCCAAGTCACTGAAGAAAGCTACTGAAGAAAAGCAATACGCCCACGTTATCCTGGAATCGGCCAATCAAATCTGGCTGGCTGGCCTAGGGGCATTTGCCAAAGCACAGGGTGAAGGTATCAAAGCCTTTGATCATTTGGTTGAAGCCGGCAAACAAGTGGAAGAAAAGAGCCGTAAATCAGCAGAGGAGAAAGTCGTGTCTGTAACCAGTAAAGCTACCGAGACCTGGGACAAATTGGAACAAGTATTCCAAGACCGCGTTGCCCGCGCATTGAACACGCTGGGCGTACCCAGCAATAAAGATCTGGCTGACTTGAACAAGCGCATTGATGAGCTGACCAAGAATGTGAGCGAGTTGGTGAAAAAGCAGACTGTGAAGCCCACAGCTGCGCTTGCCGCCAAAGTAGAAGACAAAGTCGAGAGCAAGACAGTTGCGAAGGCCGACAGCAAACCTGCCACCAAAGCCTAAAACCCATCCAAAGTTAGTAGTGCTGCACCGCCACCCTTATGGAAACTGATAAATACAGCAACCATGGTGGTGGGTGCAGTATGGTTCCCCTCTACACGTTATCAGCAGCAGGTACAAACGTTGCTCTCTCAATGCAATCCTGCTTGCATTCGTCCAGGTTGGTTTATATCAATCCTGTGACCGTGGCCAATCAAGCAAGCGCGTCATCATCCGTCCCGCCCATTGCCGGAGCCACTTTCCATGCCGCGATCCAAACGCAAATCATCTCAACCCTGCATCGGCCTGAATCTGGCTGCGGGTGGCCCTCTGGGCGCCATTTATGAAGTAGGCGCGCTGTGTGCATTGGAAGAAGCCCTTCAAGGCATCGAATTTACCGACCTTGATATCTACGTTGGCATCAGCGCTGGTGGTTTTATCGCCGCAGCCCTGGCCAACCAGATTACGCCCCGGGAAATGTATGAGATCTTTATCACCAGTCGCTCGAAAACCACCCCTTTCGAGCCAGACCAGTTCTTACGACCTGCCTACCGTGAATATCTCAAGCGAATCCTGACTATTCCAGAACTGTTAATGGATGCCTTCTGGGCATTTGCCACGCATCCACAGGAAATAGGGCTGACAGGGGCATTCATGCAACTTGCCCATGCGATCCCCACCGGCCTGTTCGACAATAGCGAAATCGACCGTTTCCTGAGCCGCGTGTTTACCAGCGAAGGCCGCACCAATGATTTCCGCGCCTTGCGCCATAAGCTCTATATCGTCGCCACCGACCTTGATACCGGGCGTTCGGTTAAGTTTGGTGGCATCGGCCACGATCATGTTTCCATATCTAAAGCTGTCCAGGCTTCCTCCGCCTTACCGGGGTTGTTTCCACCCGTGGAAATTGATGGTGATCACTATGTGGATGGCGCCCTGAAGAAAACGCTGCACGCCTCTATCAGCTTGGATGAAGAAGCCGATCTGGTGATCTGCCTCAACCCTATCGTGCCTTTTGATAGCCGCGTCTCCCCCTACGGCCAATCCAATACCCGCGATAAGCTCATGCAGGGTGGTTTACCGGTAGTACTGTCGCAGACGTTTCGTTCCATCATTCATTCGCGCATGCGGGTAGGCATGCAACGCTACGCACATAGCCATTCGGACATCGACATTTTGCTGTTCGAGCCAAGCCATGGCGATAAAGAGATTTTTTTCTCAAATGTGTTCAGTTATGCCGATCGCGAGAATATGTGTGAGCACGCCTATCAGCACACGCGTGCCGACCTGCGCCTTCGGGCTGCAGAGTTAGAACCAACTTTGGCTAGACATGGCATCACGATAAATTATGCGGCTTTAAATGAAGAGCGCTATTTATCAAGCAAGGCGCATAAGCTTTACTTACGCAAACACGCAATTCCGCTGCTACAGCCCAACGCTTCACTCAACCAGCTTTACGCTACATTGGCAACGCTTGAGCAATGGCTGGCATGCCAACGGTAATAAGCGGTTCATTCTAAAGCAATCCCACAGGCATCCGCTTTGATGGAGGCCCTCAATACCCACCCGTCCCTACGCTGCATCAGAAATGTTGCCCTGAAAACACTTTCAGCACGCTCGGCTGACTTTGTAAGCGCCACTGCCGCCTGCGTTTTACCTTTCTCTTGCAAGCTAGAATGGGTTCAAACCGGTTCAATGTCTGCTATCCATCAGCGACTCAGCGTTAAAAACGCCATTGGAATGCGCATTTACCCTTAGTAAACGCCACTTCCTCTGCCATTTCGCCTTGTCTTGCCTTGGTTCACGAGACATTGATCGGATTCTCAGCCTTAGACACCTGTCTAAAGTCTGCTACGTGTCAGTAATACGGCGTTGAAAACACAGTTGAAATGTTCACTTACTGTCTGATGTTACGCAGTAGCTGCGAGAAGCAGCTGTAACTGATCATAAGCCGCGCGGGAGGCGTTGATCAGTAACTTGCGGCAAAGTGCGAATGGGTTCTTCTGCGTCTTGATGCTCAGGCATTCAA
>NZ_PDZH01000222.1 GCF_002735695.1 Chitinimonas sp. BJB300 | reverse complement strand
ATGGCTTGGGGAACCGCGAAGATAGCCAGATACTCGACCAAGCCGAAGCGTGGTTTGCCGCCAATGCGTTTGCGCGCTTTATTGATTGGCACGATGCCGGCAGTGACCGTGAACCCATCATGCCCAATTGTGCGGGTTACCGGCGTCGGGGTAGCGACTCGATCTATTGGTTGGTGTTTCCAGGCGTGTTTACGGATGAGATTGCCGAAGGTTTCGACAAGATCATGGCGGCCAGCGCCTTGGTTAAAGCCGATATGCTCCAGGCGGGGAATGATGGCAAATCCACCTCGGTGCACAAGACGCCCGACCTACCCAGACAGCCGAGACGTTTCTACAAATTCCTGGCCATCGTAAGAAAGGAAGGAGCAGAAGCAGAACCACTACCGAGTGCGACATAAAAAACAGGTGTTACCGGTGTAACGGTGTAACCAATAAAAAAAAGCCTGTAAGGACAAGGATTTAAAGCCAGAAAGCGGTTACACCCTGGTTACACTAGGCCAGAAATGAAGGTAACCAGCAGACCATTTCGCGCCTGGTTACACGGTTTGGTTACACGAAGCGCCGGGTGTGAAACCAGGGTGTAACCGCTGAAAGCCTTGTGCCACGGGGGTTTTAGCAGTTGGTTACACCGTAACACCGGTTACACCCACTTTTTGTGTACTTATAGAGAGTCAGCGAAATAGTGGACTGGTAATCCCCCAAGCAACAGAGGCAGAACCCCCCTCGCTAGCACAATCGATCCATTCAAGCTCGCTGGCATGGATCGTTATTTTCTACAGTGCGCAGTAAGGTGCGCCCAATGCACGCGCGAGAACAGTGCGTAATTTTGACGAACGCACTGTTTCATTCGTGCGGCACGTTTGGCTAATTCCTATCCGTAATGTTTGTTCACGTACCCGTGCCAATAGCCGTCATGCGCCATTGCCTGTTATCTCCGCCCTAAAGCGGTCGCTTTTGGGTGCAATGGCACTTGTCGGAGGCGGCAGGAGGGATGGTTTTTACCGCTCTCGCAAGCTTTCCTGCAAATGCTCGCTCAGCGGGCTGAGGAAGTATTCAATTACCCGCCGTTTGCCGATCTTGATTTCGGCTGTCACGGCCATGCCAGGGCTGAGGTTGACCTGCTTGTTTTCCACCCGCACCGATGATTTATCGAGCTGCACTCGGGCGGGGTAGATCAGGCCGCGCTTTTCGTCTTGTACCGCGTCGTTCGATACCGTCAGCACTTTGCCTGACAAGGTGCCGTACTTGGTGAAGCTGAAGGTCTCCACTTTGACCTCTGCTTCCTGGCCGGCGTAAACGAAGCCGATGTCTTTGTTTTCGATCTGGGCTTCCACCACCAGCCTATCGTTTTGCGGTACCACTTGCAGCAGTGGGTCGGCTTCCTTTACCACCCCACCTACGGTATGAACGGCGAGTTGCTGTACTACACCGTCCACCGGGGCCTTCAGCGTCAGCAAGGTGTTGCGTTGTTCGGCCTTGACCAATTCCTGTGTCAGCGAGCTGGCTTTGACCTGCGCCTGATTCAGCTGGTCCAACGCGGTTCGCTTGGCCTGTGCAAGCAGGCTGCTGCGTTCGCGCAGGTTTTGGGCAATGGCGTGGTCGAGTTCGCGAGATCGACTCTGTTCGGTGGCTAGGTCGCGCTGGGTTTCCATCAAGGCTTGTTCTTTTTCCAACAAAGCATGCTTGGCCACGAAGTTCTTGTCTGCCAGGCCACGGAAGTCTTCTGCCCGTTGCTTGACGATGGGCAGGGTGTCCTGCAACTTGGCTGACCTTTGTTGGCTGGTGGCGAGTTCGGCGCGGCGTTGGGCAGTTTGTTCATCTAGCGATGCAAGCCTGGCCTGCAATTCGGCATATTCGCCTGCCAGCAATCGCTGTTCGTCGACAACGGCAGCGGGCTCAAGACCTGGGGGCGGGAGTAGCTGGGGTGATCGGCCCTTGTTGAGTGCCTCGATCATCGCTTGGGCGCGTACAACCTGCAGCACTGCCGAGCCACGTTCGCTCCCCAGGCGGTCGCGGTCAGCCCCGGCACTGGTGGCGTCAAGCTGAACCAGCGTTTCACCTGCCCTGACGTGTTGGCCGTCGCGCACGAGAATGCGCCGCACAATGGCCAGTTCGGGCGACTGGATAATCTTGGTGCGATCGTCGGGAATCACCTTACCTTGCGCCACGGCGACCACGTCGATCTTGCCGAAGATGCTCCACAACAGTGCGATCAGGAACAGGCTGATCAGGACCTTCATGGTAAGCCGTGGAATAGGCGAAGGCGGTGTTTCCTGCAATTCCAGGGCGGCAGGCAGGAATTGCGCTTCGTAACCCAGTTTGGGTTTGGGTTCGAGTTGGTCTCGTATGGCCCAGGCGGCTTGCCACACGGCGCGGTAACGTTGCAACAGGCCTTTGAATGCTTCAAATTTCAACATGATGAATATCGCCCTTAACCTTGTTGCAAGCTGTGGAGGTGGGCGTAATACCCTTGCGGTTTGTTGACGAGGTCGTCATGGCGGCCTTCTTCAACAATTTGTCCTTTATCGACGGCGATGATGCGGTCTGCCATGCGGACCGTGGAAAGGCGGTGGGCGATGATGATGACGGTACGCCCTTGGCTGATGGCGGCCATGTTGTCGCGGATAATGCGTTCGGACTCATAGTCGAGTGCGCTGGTGGCTTCATCCAGAATCAGGATGCGTGGGTTGGTGGCCAAGGCGCGGGCAATGGCGACACGTTGGCGCTGGCCGCCCGATAGGCCGGTGCCGTGCTCGCCCACCATGGTGTCGTAGCCTTCCGGCAATTCGACGATGAAGTCATGCGCCCCCGCCAACTTGGCCGTGTGAATCACCGCTTCCATCGGCATGCCAGGGTCGGCCAAGGCGATGTTGTCGCGTAGTGATCGATTGAACAGCAGGTTTTCCTGCAGCACGACGCCGACCTGGCGGCGCAGCCATACTGGGTCGGCCAGGGCGAGGTCTACCCCATCGACCAACACCCGGCCGCGTTCCGGCACATATAGGCGCTGCACCAGCTTGGTGAGGGTGCTCTTGCCCGAGCCAGACCGGCCCACAATACCGATTACTTCACCGGGTTTGATCTGCAGCGAGATACCGCGAAGAATCTCCGGGCCGTCGGGACGGTAGCGGAAACCCACTTGGTCGAATTCAATCGCCCCCTCAATGGCCGGCAAGGCGGCACGGCTGCCCTGGGTGACTTCGGTACGGGTATTGAGAATATCCCCCAGCCGTTGCATGGAAATGCCGGTCTGCTGGAAGTCCTGCCATAACTGTGCCAAACGCATGATGGGCCCGGCAACTCGCCCGGCCAGCATATTGAAGGCAATCAACTGGCCTACCGTTAGGTCGCCTTCTATCACCAACTTCGCACCCAGCCACAGGGTGGCCACGGTAACGATCTTGCCGATCATCGAAACGACTTGGCTGGCGATATTGCCCAGCTGGCCTACCTTGAAGCTGGCAGCCACATAGGCGGCGAGTTGGTTGTCCCAACGCTCGATCACACGTGGTTCTACCGCCATGGCCTTGATGGTCTCAACCCCATTGATGGCCTCGACCAGGAAGGATTGGTTTTCTGCGCCGCGGGCAAATTTTTGGTCCAGCCGTGCGCGCAAGACTGGGGTGATCATGAACGACAACAAGGCGTAGCAAGGCAGGCTGAGCAGCACAATCAAGGTCAACCAGCCGCTGTAGTAGAACATCACGGCGATGAAGACGACCGAGAACAGCAGGTCCATCAGCAGGG
>NZ_PDZH01000221.1 GCF_002735695.1 Chitinimonas sp. BJB300 | reverse complement strand
CCACCTACCATCGCCGACAAGCCCGTTGCTGTCGCCGCGCCAAACGTGCTCAGCAAATAGTCGGTGTACAAATCGAGTTCTTTGTTCTTCATTGCGACAGGTTAGCGTATGCACTGCGTAACATCAGACCCTTAGGCAGCCGTCACTGTCTGAACCTTCAATTCGCAGACATGCTAGCGGGTGTAGTGCAAACTCATTTTGAGTTTGGAAGACCTGCCAATTGGGACATTCTCAAGCACCAAGTCTTCCTTGAGCGCCTTTTCTGCTCACGTTGACGACAGTATTAGGGGTAGTTGGTCGAGTAGCCTGAGGGTGAGATTCCCTTAGGCTACTCGACCAACTATCCCGCGAGTAATTTTGCGCCGTCCGGCCTGACTTCGCCTTTGGGTGAGACATGCCGATATAGGGTCTGTCGAGTAATGCCTAGCTCCTGACATAGATCACCGACCCTGGTTTCCGATTGTCCCATCGCCGCCATCGCCAGGCGCAGCTTGGCGGCGGTCATCTTGAACGGTCGTCCACCTTTCCTGCCACGCGACCGCGCCGACGCCAGCCCCGCCAGTGTGCGCTCGGCAATCAATTCGCGCTCAAACTCAGCTAGCGCGGCGAAGATGCCGAAGACCAGCTTGCCAACGGCGATCGTGGTGTCGATGGCGGCACCGTGACCGGTCAGCACCTTGAGACCAATGCCGCGTCCGGTCAAATCGTGAACGGTGTTAATTAGGTGGCGCAGGTCGCGCCCGAGCCGGTCGAGCTTCCACACGACCAACGTATCGCCTGGCCGCAACGCCTTCAGACAAGCAGTCAGGCCGGGGCGGTCCTCGCGCTTGCCGGATGCCAGGTCCTCGTAGAGATGTACTGGATCGACGCCAGCGGCGGTCAGCGCGTCGCGCTGCAGATCGGTGGCTTGGGAGCCGTCCGCCTTCGACACTCGCATGTAACCAATCAGCATTCTTCACTTGTCACATAAACGACCGTTTGCGTGACAGCCCAAACTCTGGAATGCAGGGACTGAAAACCGTCACTTAACCCGTCATCTAATCAGTGACTCGCAAAAGTAGGACAGTCCCACTTGTGTGACAGCATTTTCTGGGCTTTGGGCTTGGCCTCCACCCCGAACAACCCCGATGCCATGGTGTAAAATGTTGATTGATTATACCCATATGGGCATAATATAAGAATGGAACAGCGCATGAAGAAATTACTTTGGCTTGGCTCGGCCAAGAAAGATTTGATGGCGATGCCGGGCGACGTTCAAGACACGTTTGGTTATGCGCTGCATCAAGCACAAGTTGGAAAGAAGCACGAACAGACTAAGCCGCTAAAGGGGTTTGGTTCTGCTGGTGTTCTTGAAGTAGTTGAAGACTCAGGTGGAGGCACGTTCCGCGCCGTCTATACGGTCAAGTTTGGCGATGCCGTTTATGTGCTTCATTGTTTTCAGAAGAAATCCACGCAGGGCATTGCAACACCAAAGCCAGACATGGACTTGATTCGGGAGCGATTGAAAAAAGCCGAGGCGCACGCCAAAGGAGAAATGAAATGATCGAAATTGAAGAAAGCACTGGCAACATCTACGCCGATTTAGGCATGGCCGACGCCGACGAAATGATTGTCAAAGCACAGCTTGCAACCAAGATCGGCGAAATCATTAAAGGCCGTAAATGGAGCCAGCAGCAGGCAGCCGATGTTCTTGGCATTCCTCAGCCCAAACTGTCCAAGATGCTACGCGGCCAGTTTCGCGGGATTAGCGAAGCGAAGATGCTCGATTGTCTGGCCCGGCTTGGTCGTGACGTACAAATCGTCGTCGGGCCGGCTCGTCGTACAACGACAATAGGACGCGTGGCCGTCGTGTTTTCGTGAATGGGGAGTAAGCACATAGCTGCAAAAGCGGCCACATGACAAATGCATTATGGGCGGTGGCGCACAATGATGTTGACCCAGTGGCGCAATTTCCTGATTTCGTCAACCAAAAATGCTTAATGCATTGCCAGCCCGCGTTCTCCCCCGAGAACCCAAACTGTACGAAATAGGCGTACTTATTTTTCAGCATGTCCGAAAGTTCGTTCCGCTAACTTTTGGACATGCTGGCCAGGTTATGTACGAAACCGTTCGATTTCGTACTCCACATATTTGACAGTACCCGTAAATGCTCAACCGTGATTGAACTGGCGGCCGATGACACGACTGTTTGTTCTACCCCTAGTTAAAACTATTGCCGGCACTCCACAATAGTATTACTTGAATTACAAGTAGTGTACTACTATGATCGCATTACTTTCACTATAGTGCACATGTTTAATATAGTGTTTTCAATCGAATCATTACACTACTTGCATAGTGTTCTATTCACTATATTCAAATGCATGTAGTGCATTGCTTATAAATGCACTAATGTTTGAAACTACATTCCATAAAAAAAAGGGTTCTATGCCTATCATCGTTGTTGGCAACGAAAAAGGCGGGTCTGGAAAGACCACCATTGCCACGAATCTCGCAGTTATGCGCCAATCTCGCGGTCACTCAGTCGTGCTGATGGATACTGATGCCCCGCAATACACCTCGTCACTATGGTCAGAAGCACGGAATGAATCCGTCCTGAATGACACTACAGGCCAGTTAGAACCCATTCTCACTGTACAGAAGAGCGGAAAATTGGCTTTTGATGTTGTGGCTCTTGCTGAGAAGTACGACACAGTCGTTATTGATGTGGGTGGACGGGAAAGTATCGAGCTGCGTTATGCAGTCGCATTAGCCGATCAAGTCATTATCCCAACCAGACCGTCACAGTTCGATACATGGACTCTCGATTCCATGGAGCGAATCATCAAAGATAGTGTTGGAAATCGACGTGATGGCGAGTTCAATCTAGAGCGATACAAGGTTGTATTGACCCAAGTGAACCCTAATCCTCAACTTCGCGAAGCAGATGAAGTTAGATTGGTTCTTGCTGAATACGCCCATGTTATGACGGTACTGCCATTCAATATGTACGACCGTGTTGCCGTCAGAAAGGCACAAAAGGGTGGACTGGCCACCTTTGAAGCTTATCCAGAGGACAAAGCAGCAACCGAGATGCAGTACCTTTATGAAAGCGTGTTCGGGGAAGAGTAATGAATATGAGTAAAGCCAAGTACACACCACCATCAGTCAAAACACGTTCCCAAACTACGCATTTGACTACACCAGTCATTCCTGACGCTCTAACGCCACCACCACCGTCAAAAAGCATTGAAGAGCTACGCCAAATCGCCGAAGACCCTGCCATTAGTGAGTTCGCAGAAAGCGCTTTTCATAAGTCAAATACTGTACAGCCCGCATCAACCGGGGAAGACAAAGAAATAGCAGTAGTGCCTAGCAGGTATTACACCGATGCAGCAAAGGGGGCTGGATCTGGTAGAGCAGTCACTTCAATGCGTATTCCTATCGCACTATTGGCGGAGTTGGATTACCTAGTAGACAACTTGCCGGGGGCTAGATCAAAGAACAACTTGGTGGAACGATACATACAGGAAGGTGTTCAACAAGACCTAAAGAAACTCGCAAAGAAGCCATAGCTCGATACAATTTTTCTAGTTTATCCACACCAGACACAGCTCGATACGCAAAAAATTCAAGGGGCAAAGCAAAACTTGGCCACAGCTCGATACTAAATTCCATATCACCGAAGATTCGATACCTTCTTTGTATCTGATGTTACGCAGTGCATACGATAACCTGTCGCCATGAAGAACAAAGAACTCGATTTGTACACCGACTATTTGCTGAGCACGTTTGGTGCGGCGACAGCAACGGGCTTGTCGGCGATGGTAGGT
>NZ_PDZH01000220.1 GCF_002735695.1 Chitinimonas sp. BJB300 | reverse complement strand
TAGTTTGTGTTCTTGTGCTAGGCGCGCAAGCTGGACGGCAGCACAACGGATATTCTCTAGCTGGTTCTGCGCACTTAGCACCTGTCCACGCTTGAGTAAGGCGTTGCCGCCCAATGCAACAACAATTTTCATGGGTTGTGGCTCACGCAAGTGTAGCGACCAGGACCGCCTTGATCGTGTGTAGGCGGTTCTCTGCCTGGGTAAATACGATCGATGCTTCGGATTCAAATACTTCGTCCGTTACTTCGATTTCCGCTAAGCCAAAGCGTTCGTGTACTTGCCGGCCCACTTCCGTTTCGAGGTTATGGAAGGCGGGCAGGCAATGCATGAAACGTGAATGCGGTTTGCCTGTCGCCTGCATGAGGGCTTTGGTTACCTGATAAGGCATGAGTTGGTCGATACGTTCTTTCCAGACTTCATCGGCTTCACCCATCGAGACCCAAACGTCGGTATAGAGGAAGTCAGCACCAGCTACGGCACTATTGGGGTCCGTTTCAATCGTAATGCGCGCACCCGTAGTGCGAGCGAGTTCACGCATTTGCGTTACTAGTTCAGCAGGCGGCTGTAGATTGGCCGGTGCTGCAATGCGCACATCCATGCCCATCTGAGTACCGCCGATCAGCAAGGAGCATCCCATGTTGAAGCGGGCATCACCCAGATAGCAAAACGAGAGCTCGCGCAGTGGACGTTCACCAAACTCCTCCATCGTCAGCAAATCAGCCAAGACCTGCGTTGGATGCGCTTCGTCAGTTAGACCGTTCCATACAGGTACGCAAGAGAACCGCGCGAGATCCTCCACAACACTTTGGTGAAACCCTCGGTATTCGATGCCATCGTACATACGGCCTAGTACGCGAGCCGTATCTTTGAGCGACTCTTTGTGCCCCAGCTGCGAGCCTGCAGAATCAATGTAGGTAACGTGGCCACCTTGATCATGCACCGCGACTTCAAAAGCGCAGCGCGTTCTCGTCGAGGCTTTTTCGAAGATCAATGCAATATTTTTGCCTTTTAAGCGAGGATGCTCGATGCCTGCATACTTTGCACGCTTGAGTTCTGCTGCCAAGTTCAGCAGGAAGCGGATGTCTCTAGGCGAAAAGTCTTTCAAGTCCAACAAGCTTCGGTTATGGAGGTTGTAGCTCATGATATTTTCCTGGCGGGGTTGACTAGATTGGATCGCGTTCGATGGGGCAGCTCATGCAATGGCTTCCGCCACGACCGCGACCGAGTTCACCGCCGGGAATCGTGATGACTTCAACACCCGCTTTGCGCAACAGCGTGTTGGTGTAGGTGTTGCGGTTATAAGCCATGACTACACCCGGCGCTAGGGCAAGCAAGTTATTGCCGTCATCCCATTGCTCGCGCTCGGCCTCGAAAGAGTCACCACCCGTGGCCACCACCCGCAATTTTGCCAACCCTAAAGCTTGTGCAATGACATCCAAGAACGGTTGCTGTTCGGTGCGTACGTCCAGCGTGCCATCCTTCGTGCCCGGTCGAATGCTGTGTACTCTTATTGCACTGACTATTTCTGGGAAAATAGTCACCAGATCCACATCGCAAAACGTGAACACCGTATCCAGGTGCATGGCACCGCGGGACTTAGGTAGCTGCGCAGCTAATACAAGATCTGCCGCCCCATTGGCGAATAAGGTACGAGCCAACTGGCTGACTGCTTGAGGCGAGGTCCGCTCGCCCATGCCTATCAGAACGGTACCTTTACCAATCGGCATCACATCGCCCCCCTCGATTGAGGATATGCCTTGCGGTTGCCCCATATCCTCCTGCCAAATTTTGGTATGGCCTGCAAACAGAGGGTGGAAACGATAAACTGCGGTTGTCAGTAATGTTTCCTGCTGGCGAGCGGGCCAATACATTTGACCGGATACCACCCCATCAAATACCCAGGCGCTGCTGTCGCGCATAAACAGAGAGTTAGGCAGTGGCGGCAATAGTAGATCGTGGCGGCCCGAGCACCTTGCCAATAGCCCATCAGTGTCAAAAGGCAGCTCCGCTTGGGTGAGTCCTCCAATCATAAAGTTAGCCAATTGCGTTGGCGGCAGTTCCTCCAGCCAAGGCCGTAACTGACTAGTAAGTTCTTGGTCAACAAAGCAATCTGCAAGCCTGCGATCGAGCAGCCAAGTACGCGCTTCCATGTTGGTGACGGTATCGGCCAACAAATCGTGCAGATCTAGCACCTCGATACCCCGTTCAACCATGGCGGTCGTGAAAGCATCATGGTCATTGCGCGCCTGCGCCACCCACAACACATCGTCAAACAGCAAATCGCGGCAGTTGGCTGGTGTAAGCCGCTTTTGAGCAAGACCGGGCCGGCAAACCAAGACTCGACGCAACCGTCCAATTTCTGAGTACACTCCCGTAGTCATCGTGACTTCCAATCTTATAAGCTGAGTTTATTCGTTGACAGCAGATAAACTGCCACTATGGCCAGCAGCAGTAGGAATGCCAATATCCCCCACTCGAAACTGGTGAAAAGCCGCTCTGTACGCTGCTTTTTTGCGAACAGGTAGAGCGCTGCACCTGGGGCATAAAGCAAAGCCCCAAGTAGCAGGTACTTAAATCCTGCAGCATAGAGAAGCCACAGGCAATATCCCGTTGCTAATCCCGTCACTATCAAATCGCTTCTGCGAAAAGCAGTGATTACGCCTTCGCGACGCCATACCAGTAGCAGGCTATAGGCAGCGCTAAATAGATAAGGGACAAGAATCATTGCGGTGGAAAGGGATATAAGCGCTAGATATGACGCTTTGGAAAAAAGAGTCACAATGAGGAAAATCTGTACCATGCCATTGGTCAACCACATAGCATTAGCTGGAACGCCTTTTGCGTTTTGCTTGGTCAACCAGCGTGGCATTACACCACTCTGTGCAGGTGTAAACAGCGATTCTGCCGCAAGGAGTGTCCAGGCCAGGAAGCTGCCCCCAACAGACAGCAGCAACCCCAAATACACTACGACCGCACCCCAAGTACCGACCGCTTTTTCGAGCACACCGGCCATAGATGGATTCTTGAGACCGGCCAGTTCCGGCTGCGTATAAATGCCTAGTGATAGCAAAGAAACTGCCATCATCAGCAACAGACAAATCAAAAAGCCCGCTATCGTGGCACGTCCTACGTCTTCCCGATGGCGTGCTCGAGCCGAATAAACACTCGCACCTTCGATACCGATAAAAACCCATACCGTAACCAGCATCGTGCTTTTAACTTGATCAAATAAAGAACCGAGCTTCGCATGGCCCCAGAAATCTAATTTGAACACGTCGGATTGAAAGGCCAATGTAACTAGGACAATAAACAGTATTAACGGGACGATTTTCGCCAGTGTCACCAAGCCGTTAAGCGTCGCGGCACCATGTATGCCCCTCAACACCAGCAGATGGAAGACCCATAGTGCAATGGAGGCACCAAGAATAGCAGCGGTGGTGTTTCCATCGCCAAATACAGGAAAGAAATAACCAAGCGCCCCAAATGCCGCGACTAAATAGCTTACGTTTCCTACCCAGGCACTAACCCAATAACCCCATGCTGAATTAAAGCCCACGTATTCGCCAGATAGCGCCTGAGCATAGGCATACACGCCGTTATCTAATTCCGGTTTACGCAGAGCCAGTATTTGGTAAACACGCGCCAGCATAAGCATGCCGACACCACTGATGGCCCAACCGATCAGGATTGCACCTGCGCCAGCGCCAGAAGCCATATTTTGTGGCAAACCGTAGATACCACTGCCAATAATGGAACCGACAACGAGCGCAATAAGAAGACTAAGGCCAAGCGTGTTTGGCTTTGGTGTTACGGAAGCGGGAGCTGTATTCATGCT
>NZ_PDZH01000021.1 GCF_002735695.1 Chitinimonas sp. BJB300 | reverse complement strand
CCATCGCCGACAAGCCCGTTGCTGTCGCCGCACCAAACGTGCTCAGCAAATAGTCGGTGTACAAATCGAGTTCTTTGTTCTTCATGGCGACAGGTTATCGTATGCACTGCGTAACATCAGTTATTAAGGTGGTCGAGGTATTCTTTCCACCCATCTAGGATGTTTTGCTCTTTACTGCTTCTACGGTGGATACCAAGAGTTTGTTCACCATAGAATACGAGGTCGATCATATTTAGAGCACGCACATGCTCTGGCGCAATTCGTCCAGCTCTGGTAGCCATAAGTGTTCCAAATAGTTTGATTTTTCTAGCTCTTTTTACTCGGAATGTCTCTACTGCCTTTTGTGCTTGAACCGCTAATATTGGGCCTAGAAGCGTTGCGATTAATACAGCCCAGTCTTTAATCTCTAAATTGAAAAGCAGCGTTGATTCCATGTCAAGCAGCCTCTATAAGTTGGTTGCAGATTGGAACTTAGCGCATTAATCCAGAGCATTCGTCAAAGCTCTCAATCTCTAGATAGACTATTGCGTGGTATTTAGGCCCTTGGGCAGCGAGAACACAATGCCTTCAATCCGGCCATCCATCTCGCGTACGTCCTGAGCGCCAAACTCACTAATACGGGCAATGACTTCCTTGACCAACACTTCAGGGGCAGAGGCCCCCGCTGTGACGCCAATCCGGCTTTTGCCGGCAAACCATTCGGGCTTGAGTTCGCTGGCGTTGTCGACCAGGTAAGCATCAAGCCCGGCATTGCTGGCAACTTCGCGCAGGCGGTTGGAATTGGAGCTGTTGACCGAACCCACCACGACCACAACGTCGGTTTCCGTAATCAACTGTTTGACGGCATCCTGGCGGTTTTGCGTGGCATAACAGATGTCGTCTTTCTTCGGCCCGACGATATTGGGAAACCGTTTCTGTAAGGCATCGACTACGATCGCGGCGTCGTCCACACTCAAGGTGGTTTGGGTGACGTAGGAGAGCTTGCTCGGGTCGGTGACGACCAGCTTTGCCACATCGGCCACGTCTTCCACCAGGTACATGCCACCGTTGGACTGGCCCATGGTGCCCTCGACTTCCGGGTGCCCTTTGTGGCCGATCATGACGATCTCAAAGCCGGTTTCGCGTAGCTTTTTGACTTCCAGATGCACCTTGGTGACTAAAGGACAGGTGGCATCGAATATCTTGAGGCCGAGCGCTTCCGCATCGCGCCGCACTGATTGGGGCACACCGTGGGCCGAGAAAATCAAGGTTGCACCGGCGGGTACCTCGGCCAGGTCTTCGATGAAAATGGCCCCTTTTCGTTTGAGGTCTTCCACCACAAATTTGTTGTGCACCACTTCGTGACGCACATAAATGGGTGCGCCGAACTGCGATAGGGCGCGCTCTACAATGGCGATGGCGCGATCCACCCCGGCGCAAAAGCCGCGGGGATTGGCGAGAATGACTTGCATGGTGCGCATGGCAGTATTTGGTTGATTGGCCTCGAAAGGACTGATTTTACCGGATAGTCTGGCATGGCTCGCATCAAAGTCGGCCAAAATCTGCAGATACCCATGCGGATGGTTGATTCCCATGGCGTTGCATACCGCCCCAAACCCTTGACGAAAGGAGCACTACACCGATCGAACCTGTATTTCCAGTAGTACCTGAAGCCAATAAAAAAATTAATCAAAACAACAACGACATGAGTGACAACATGAAGCTGCAACACATCCTGCTTGCCAGCCTGCTGGCAGGTGCATTACCCGGGTTTGCCGCCACGGAGCAAGCCAAATCCAGCACTGCCGTATTATTCCAGAGCTTCCATTGGCATTCAGCCAATGGCGCGTTTTATGGCGATTTACAATCGAAAGCGGCCGACCTGAAAGACCTGGGCATCACGCACGTTTGGTTTCCACCGCCCTCCGACGCCGGCTCGCCGGAAGGCTATCTGCCCCGCCAATTGAACAAGCTTGACTCTAGCTACGGCAGCGAAGGGGCGCTCACGTCGGCAATTTCAGTACTCAAAGCCCAAGGCATAGAGAGCGTGGCTGACATCGTCATCAACCATCGCATCGGTTCAACCGACTGGGGCGACTTTACCAACCCCACTTGGGACTGCCGCGCCGTGGTTAAGGAAGACGAATGGACCGGCAAGTGCGGCAACAAGGATTCGGGCGATGGTTTTGACGCAGCCCGCGATATCGACCATAGCCAAGCCTTTGTACAAATCGATATCAAAAGCTGGCTGGGGACGCGGCTCAAGGGCGTGGGTTTCACCGGGATACGGTTCGATTACGCCAAGGGCTATGCGCCGCGTTATGCAGGTGGCTATCACGACGCCATGCGGCCCAATTTCTGTGTGGGCGAGGTGTGGACTGACCTGGATTTCAATGCGGTCGATGCGCATCGGCAGGGCTTGCTGAAATATGTTGAAGGTACCGGTGGCAAATGCGGGGTATTCGACTTCACTACCAAAGGCCTGCTGAACCAGGCGTTGCGTTACAACGAATACGGTCGGCTGCGCGACAGCGCCGGCAAGCCCGCGGGTGGCATAGGCCGCAATGCGCAGAAAATGGTGACCTTTGTCGATAACCACGACACCGGCCCATCCGAAAGTTGTGGCGTGGGCCAGAACCATTGGCCGGTACCGTGCGACAAGGTGATACAAGGCTATGCCTATGTGTTGACCCACCCAGGGATTCCCAGTGTATATGCCCCACATGTGTATCAATGGCGGCTGCGTGACGCCATCAAAGCCTTGATTTTGCTGCGCAATGAACAAAGCATCACTTCAACCTCAGAAGTAGCGATTCAGCGTGCTGAAAGTGGCCTTTATGCGGCGATTGTCGACAATAAGGTTGCTGTCAAGATCGGCCCGGCCGATTGGTCACCCGGCGCAGGTTGGACGTTGCGTACGTCTGGCAACCAATATGCTGTGTGGACCAAGGGCAAGCTGGCGGAATGCACAACGGTGCCCGTCAGCTTCAGCATTGCCAATGCCGCAACACTGGCTGGGCAAAATCTCTATGTGGTTGGTAACCAAACGATATTGGGCGACTGGACACCTGCCCAGGGATTCAAGCTCAGTAGCCAGGGCGGCGACAACAATGCCACGTGGCACGGTACTGTGGAGCTGCCGCCCGCTACGCTGGTGCAATACAAATACGTGAAATGGGACGGCAGTACGGCAAGCTGGGAGAGCCAACAAGCGTCAGCCAGTGGCAACCGGGAAGTCAGCACACCGGCTTGTGGCAGTTCGGCAGTGCCTAGTGCTGACAACTTCCGCTTCTAGCATTCGTTAGGTTGGTATTGATCGCCATCGGTGGGTAGAGGCAATGAAGGTTTGCCCACCGATGCGTGGCGATTTGAGTCGAGAGAATTAGTGGTTGGCTACTGCACCAGCTTTGCGTAAGCGCTCGGCCAGCGCTTCGGCCAGTTGGCGGTAGCCTTCGGCATTGGGGTGGATAGGGTCGCTCTTGAGCTTGTTGTCCGCCAGGATGCGCACCAGCGACTCTGATTCGAGAGGCAGCTGATATTCCTTGGCAAGCTCAGCGTAGAAGTCGGGCACTTTCAAACCCAGCGCCAGCTTGGGCGTCGCCACAAGTAACACGGGCAGATTGCGGCGTTTGGCTTCGTCCAGCATGGCACGCAGGTTGGCGATGGTTTCCTCTTGCGGCTTGCGCTGCAAGAAGTCATTGCCGCCTAAGCATAATATGACCAAGCGCGGTGGCGTGGCATCCAGCGTGGCAGCGAAACGGGTGAGGCCGTCGGCTGTGGTGTTGCCTGGTACGCCAGCATTGATGACAGGCCGTGCAATCAGGCTCGCCAGCATGGTGGGGTAACTGGTCTCCGGTGTGGCGCCGGTGCCAAAGGTCAGCGAATCGCCAAATGCCAGTATCGTCGCGTCGTTTGCAAGGCGGTTAAGCTTGGGCTGTTTGCCACAGCCAAATAGCAGCAGAAGGGCAATCAGTATCAGCGTGCTTCTTCGTGTCGTCATCTTCTCGATCTTTATCAGCGGTTCAGTCTCGATCGTAGCAGGCGGGCTGTCATCGTTTACAATCCGCTGCTCTTACACCATTGGATTGCCTGCGTGCGCCTTACCCACGTCAAACTTGCCGGCTTTAAAAGCTTCTGCGACCCAACAGCTATTCCAGTGCCGGGTCAGTTGGTGGCTGTTGTCGGGCCCAACGGTTGTGGCAAGTCGAATGTAATCGACGCGGTACGCTGGGTACTGGGTGAGTCTAGCGCCAAGCAGCTGCGTGGCGAATCGATGCAGGATGTGATCTTCAATGGATCGACCAGTCGTAAGTCAGTCAGTCGCGCCTCAGTCGAATTGGTATTCGACAATGCCGAAGGCCGGGCGGCGGGTGCCTGGAGCCAATATGCCGAGATCAGCATCAAACGCTTGCTGACCCGGCAGGGCGAGTCGTCTTACTACATTAACAACCTTCAATGCCGCCGCCGTGATATTGCCGATCTTTTCCTGGGCACGGGCGTGGGCACCAAGGGTTATGCCGTGATCGAACAGGGCATGATCTCGCGCATCATCGAAGCCCGGCCGGAAGAACTACGCGCCTTTTTGGAAGAAGCCGCGGGCATATCGAAATACAAGGAACGGCGCAAGGAAACCGAGGGGCGCATTGCCGACACGCGTGAAAACCTCGAACGCGTGGATGATATCCGCCAGGAACTCACGGGCCAGCTGGAAAAACTGGAAACCCAGGCCGGCGTCGCTGCCCAGTTTCATGAGATGAAAGCCCGCTTGGCCGAGAAGCAGAATCTGTTGGCCCTGCAACGTAAGCTCGATGCCGAGCGTGATGAAGCCACTTTCCGGGCCGAGATTGCTGCCGCCCAGACCGGTTTGGAATCGCAAACAAGCCGCCTGCGCGACACCGAAGCCACCATCGAATTGCTACGTGAGCAGCATTACGACGCGACCGACCGCGTCAGCGTCGCCCAAACAGCCCTGGCGGATGCCAGCGCCACGGTGGCACGTATGGAGCAAAAGCTGCTGCATCTGCGTGAAACCCGCCAGCGATTGACCCAGCAGCAGCAGCAGGCGCGTCAGCGCCTTGATGAGCTGGGACGTGCGCAGCAGACGGTAGCGTCTGAGCAGGAAGAATGGCAGTTCAAGCACGATGAAGCCGCATTGGCGCAGGAAGAAACCCAGGCTGATCTGCTGGCCGAGCAGGATGCGTTGCCGCGCCTCGAAGCCGATTACAAGTTGCACGACAACGCGCTGAGCGAAGCGCAACTGAGTTTTTCCCACGCACGTCAATCGCGCCAGCTGGCCGAGCAACAATTGCAACATCTGGAACGTAGCCTGGGCCAGTTGCAACTACGGCGTGAGAAATTGGCGACCGAAGCGCGCAACCTGCCGGTGCCCGACGCCGACGTCTTGGCGGACAAGCGCCTCGAATTGGAAGAGCTGACCCTGGCGTTGGAAGAAGCCCAGAACCGGCTGGGCCAATTGGAAGGGCTGCTACATGGTGTGGAAGCAGCTCGGACGGATCATCGCCACGAATTGGAAAAATTGCGTGCGGAGCGAGCAGAACTTAGCGCCCGCCACGATGCGTTGGACAAATTGCAGGCGCAAGCCGGTGCCGACAAAGCGTTGGATGCGTGGCTGGCCAGGCAGGGCCTTTCCGACGCGCCACGTTTTTTCCGCCAGTTAACCATTACGCCGGGTTGGGAAACCGCCGTCGAAGCAGTGCTGCGTGAACGCATGAATGCGGTGATAGGCCAGACTGCCGAAGCCGCTGCAATTGCACCGGCGCGTCTTACCGTATTGTCGGCGGGGGGCGGGGCGACGGCTGCCCAACCGTTGGCCAATACGTTGTTGCAACATGTGCATAGCAGCAATGTGGCCGTGCAAGCTGCGCTGCAGGATTGGCTCGCCATGGTGCACTGCGTTACCCAAGACGCCGAGTTGGCTGATATGCAAAGCCAACTCGCGCCGGGCGCATTGGTTGTGGCCCGTTCCGGGCATTCAGCCAGCCGGCACGCGATGCATTTCCATGCGCCCGACAATGCGCTCGCCGGGGTATTGCAGCGTGAAAAGGAGTTGGCGGACTTGGCAGCTAGGCTGGCGGTGATTGGCCCCGCTTTGGAAGCGGCGGGGCAGGCTTTGCATGCCGCAGAGCAACGGCTGGGTGAACTGCATAACGAATTGAAGCATGCGCGCCAGAAGCTGGATGTAATGCGCCAGCAGCGCGGCGAGCGGCAAGTTGAAGTTGCGCGCCTTATTCAGGCAGCCGAACAGGCCCGTGTCCGGCTGGCAGACCTAGAGCGTGAACAGGCCGACCTCGCAGAAGAGGCAGCTGAGTTGGCGTTGGAGCAGGAAGCCGTGCGTGACGAGGCGGAAGTCGCAGGCCGCGACCAGCCAGCCCTGGAACAACGTGTGCAATCAATCCGGCTTGCCAAGACGGAGGCCGAGACTGCGTTGGAAGCGCAGCGTGGGCGTTTGCGACAAGCGGAGCGACAAGCGCAGGAAACCAGCTTTGCCCGCCAGTCTGCCCATGCACGGCTTGCCGAGCTGCAACGACGCAGCCAAGAGCTGGCCAGCCAACTGGAAGAAGCGCACTTGCGGTTGGATGAGGTGAGCTTTGACCTGGAGGGCATCGACGAAGGTGAGTTTGATGTTGGTTTTCAAGATGCCGTCAACCAGCGCGCGGAAATGGAGCGTCAACTGGCTGCCACGCGTGATGCCGCGAATGCCACGACCAATGCCCTGCGCGAGAAGGAATTGGAAAAACAGCAGATCGAAACCGGTTTTGATCCGTTGCGCGAGCGAGTGGGCGAGCTGCGGCTGAAAGAACAGGAAGCGCGCCTGGCGCTGGAGCGGTTTGAGCAGGAGTTGTTGGAGGCGCAGGCGGATGTGGCGGCATTGTTGCCCCTGATCGGTAATGGCCTGAAAGTTACCAGTTTGGTAGCAGAAATTGGCCGGCTGGGGCAGGGCATCAATGCGCTGGGTAATGTAAACCTTGCCGCGCTGGATGAACTCAATGCTGCCCGCGAACGTAAGACGTACCTGGATGCCCAGGCAGATGACCTGACGCAGGCGATGGATACGCTGGAATCCGCCATCCGCAAGATCGACCGGGAAACACGCGTTATGCTGCAATCGACCTTTGATGCGGTAAATGGCAGCCTGCAAGAGCTCTTTCCCTTGCTGTTTGGTGGGGGGCACGCCGAGTTGATTCTGACGGGTGAGGAAATTCTCGATGCCGGTATCCAGATCATGGCGCAGCCGCCGGGTAAGAAGAACGCCACGATTCATCTGCTGTCGGGCGGGGAGAAGGCGTTGACGGCGCTGAGCCTTGTGTTCTCGTTATTCCAGCTTAACCCTGCACCGTTTTGCCTGCTGGATGAAGTGGATGCGCCACTGGATGACGCCAATACCGGGCGCTTCTGCGAAATGGTAAAACGCATGTCCAGCCGTACGCAGTTTTTGTATATCAGCCACAACAAGTTGACCATGGAAATGGCTGACCAGCTGATTGGTATCACCATGCAGGAGCAGGGCGTGTCTCGTGTGGTGGCCGTCGATATTCAAGAAGCGTTGCAAATGCGTGAGATGTCGGCTGTGCAGTAAGATCGTAAACGGGTTCTAAGCGCCTATTAGGTGGAAGCGGTTCGAACAATCGACTATATCGCTGTGGGCAGAATGCCATTTGGCTTGGCGCATGTCCCGTCATCCGCTAAGCTCGGGCTCCATGTCCCACAGGACTCTTTAAAAAGAGTTTGTTTACGATCTGTAGCAAGCGCCCTTCGGTGAAGTGCAATGCCTTCCCCGATGGCAGCGCAGCAAGATCTTAAGCAGGTTCTCTAAGCCACGCCCTGATCAGACAAGCAAACATGACCGAATTTCACTTCATCACCCTTGGCCTTGGCGTTGCCCTCGTTGTTTGTGTGTGGGGCTTCAATGCCTGGCAGGAATGGCGCTTCAAGAAGCGTGCCGCCGCCGCGTTTGCTCGCAGCCATCCTGACGTTTTGCTGGAAACGCCGAAAAACATGGTCCGCCAGGGCGAAGGCGGTGCGCGCATGGAACCCTCGCTGACCGGTGCCGCCGCATTTGTGCCTCCGCCGGCAGAGGTCGCCGCCAGCGCGCCCCCCGAATTGGAGTTGACTGATTCCCTGGCCTTGGCTGTGTCGATACTCGACCCCGCGCTGGACTATATTGCCGAGCTTCATCCCGGCGACACCATCGAATTTGCGGACATCACGGCGATTGAGGTTGGGAAACGTGTGAGGACATTGGGTTTGTCCACGTCGGACGAATGGGAAGTGATCCGCCCGGGCGGCAGCTATAGCGAGTTGCGCATCGGTCTGCAACTGGTTGATCGGCAGGGGTCGCTTAGTGAGGCGCAGATGATGATGTTCAGCGAGCAGGTGACGGCCTTGGCCGAACAGGCCGGGGGGGTTGCCACCTTCCCGCGCCGGGAAGACAAGCTGCGCGTCGCCCAGCAGTTGGATGCTTTTTGTGCCGAGGTCGATATGGTGATCGGGCTCAATATCGTTTCCAGCCGCAATCCGTTTGCCATCAGCCGTATATATGGCATGGCGGAAGCCGCCGGCATGGTGTTGGAAAGCGATGGGGTTTTTCACTTACGGTCTGAGTCGGGCAAGACCTTGTTCAAGTTGGCGGATCGCCATCATCGCCCACTCGATGCCCTGGAAGAGACACCCTCGATAACCCTGTTGCTGGACGTGCCGCGTGTTGCCGGTGGTGAGGAAGCTTTCGAGCGCATGACCGACCTTGCGCAACAAATGGCTCTTACCCTGGGTGGTGATCTTGTCGACGATGAAAACCGTTCCCTTAAACCAGCCGACCTGGCTGCCATCCAAAAGCAATTGATCGTGATCTACGACCGCATGGACGAACGCGGCATTGCCGCAGGCAGCATGGCGGCCTTGCGTCTGTTTGCTTAGATATGTCCTTACCGAACCAACGCGCAGCCGAGCTGCGTGAACTGCTATGCCGTTATGGGCATGAATACTATGTCCTGGATACGCCCAGCGTAACCGATGCCGAATACGATCGGTTGTTCCACGAGCTTGAAGCGCTGGAAGCTACCCACCCTGAACTGAAAACCCCAGATTCTCCTACCCAGCGCGTAGGGGGCCGTCCTGTCGCGGCCTTTGTACCGGTGCAACATGCTGTGCCGATGCTGTCGATACGCACGGAAACCGATGCCGGTCCTGCCGGCGCTGAGCATTACGATGCCAAGGTGCGCCGTGACCTGGGCTTGCCGGCTGATGCGCCGGCAGTGGTGTATGCCGCTGAGCTCAAGTTTGACGGCTTGGCCATCAGCCTGCGTTACGAACATGGCCTGTTGGTGCGTGCCGCGACACGGGGCAACGGCGAGACTGGTGAGGAAGTCACCCAGAATATCCGCACCATTGGCCAGATTCCTCTGCGCCTTACCGGGCAAGCACCTGCAGTGTTGGAAGTGCGGGGTGAAGTCTATATGCGCCGTGACGCATTCGATGCATTGAATGCCCGCCAGCGCGAATTGGGTGAAAAGACCTTCGTCAACCCGCGCAATGCGGCTGCCGGCGCGGTGCGCCAACTGGATTCGAAAATCGCCGCCAAGCGGCCATTACGCTTTTTTGCCTATGGGCTGGGTGAAGTAGTCGGTTGGGAGATCCCTCCAACCCATAGCGGCATGTTGGATGCATTGGGGGCTTTTGGCCTGCCGGTGTGCAGCGAACGGATTGTCGCGGAAGGTGCGGTGGGCTTGATCGCCTTCCATGCCAGCATTGCCGCCAAGCGCGATAGCCTGCCATTCGATATCGACGGCGTGGTCTACAAGGTCAATAGCCGTGAATTGCAACAGCAGCTCGGGTTTGTGAGCCGAGAGCCCCGCTGGGCTGTGGCGCACAAATATCCGGCTCAGGAAATGCTGACCACGGTGGAAGCCATTGATGTCCAGGTGGGCCGAACCGGCACCATCACGCCGGTCGCCCGGCTGGCCCCGGTGTTTGTCGGCGGCGTCACAGTGACCAATGCCACCTTGCACAATATCGACCGGATTCGCCAGTTGGACCTGCGTGTCGGCGACACCGTCATCGTGCGTCGGGCGGGCGATGTCATTCCTGAGGTCGTTGATGTCGTGCTCGATCGCCGGCCGATGCAAGAAGAAGCGGTTGACCTGATCGAAACCCGCCAAGTACCAAAGTACGCACCCTTCGAAATGCCAAGCAACTGCCCAGTGTGCGGCTCGCACGTAGTGCGCGAGGAAGGCGAAGCTGCGTATCGTTGCACGGGTGGGTTGGTATGTACCGCCCAACGTAAGCAGGCGCTATGGCATTTTGCCAGCCGGCGCGCCATGGACATCGAAGGCTTGGGCGACAAATTGGTGGACCAATTGGTGGACGTGGGCCTTGTACGCACGCCTGCCGATTTATACCGGCTGGGCATACTCAAATTGGCCGAGCTCGACAGGATGGCAGAGAAGTCGGCAGCCAATTTGCTTGCCGGAATCGACAAGAGCCGCACAACCACACTGGCGCGGTTAATTTTCGCTTTGGGCATACGCAATGTGGGCGAGACCACCGCTAAGGATTTGGCACGCTTCTTTGGCAAGCTCGATGCGCTGATCGACGCGGCTTGCCGCGAAGATGAGCTGGCAGCGCTGGCGGTATTGCAGTCGGTGCCCGATGTGGGCCCTGTGGTAGCGCAGTCGATTCGTGACTTCCTGCAGGAGCCGCATAATCGGGAGGTCATTGAACAGCTGCGTGCCAATGGCGTCAGCTGGTCTGAATTCGAGCCCAGCGAAGCCGTGCCAATGGGCCCCTTATTAGGCAAGACGCTGGTCATTACCGGCACGTTGCCCACATTGAGCCGCGATGATGCGAAGGCGTTGATTGAGGCGGCGGGCGGCAAGGCGGCTGGGTCGGTTTCCAAGAAAACCGATTACCTGGTGGCGGGGGAAGCCGCCGGTTCCAAGCTTGATAAAGCACAGGAACTAGGCGTCCGCATTCTGGATGAGGCCGGACTGCTGGCCTTGCTTGCAACGCAATCCGAACAATAAGAAGCCGGCCATGCCGGGTAGGAAGAACCTATGCAAAAGGTCACCAAGGCCGTCTTTCCGGTAGCGGGTCTCGGCACCCGCTTCCTGCCGGCCACCAAGGCCAGCCCGAAGGAAATGCTGAATGTGGTGGATAAACCGCTGATCCAGTACGCGGTGGAAGAGGCCGTAGCAGCCGGCATTACCGACATGATTTTCGTGACGGGCCGTAACAAACGCGCGATTGAAGACCATTTCGACAAAGCCTACGAGCTGGAAACCGAGCTGGAAGCCAAGGGCAAGCATGCGTTGCTGGAGTTGGTGCGTAATATCCTGCCCAAGCATGTCAGCTGCGCCTATGTTCGCCAGCCCGAAGCCCTGGGGTTGGGCCATGCTGTGCTGTGTGCCCGTCCGCTGGTGGGGGACGAGCCATTCGCTGTCATCCTGGGCGACGACCTGATTGCCGCCGAAAAACCGGTAATGCAGCAAATGGTTGAGCTGTACGACGAAACGCACAGCTCGGTGATTGGCGTACAGGAAGTGCCGCGTGAAGACACGGCGTCCTATGGCATTGTTGTTGCCAGCCGTAATGGTGGTGGTTACCTCAAAATCAGTGGTCTCGTCGAAAAGCCGAAGCCGGCAGATGCGCCATCTACCTTGGCTGTCGTCGGGCGCTATATCCTCAGCCCACGTATTTTCCGCCATCTGCAAACCGCGCAACCGGGCAAAGGGGGGGAAATCCAACTGACCGACGCCATCGCGGCCTTGCTGGAAGAGGAGCGCGTATTGGCGCTGCCGTTTGAAGGGATACGCTATGACTGCGGCTCCAAGCTGGGCTATTTGCAGGCTACCTTGGCGTTTGCCACCCAACACCCCGAAGTAGGCACCGATTTCCGCGCCTTCTTGCGCCAATTTTGTGCCAGTGAGGGTTTCTGATGCAGGTCTACCAACTGCAACCGGGTGATGACCTTGAGGAAGCCAGCCGGCTTTTTGATGCTTACCGACAATTCTACAAATTGACCAGTAACCAGAGTGCAGCGCGCACCTATTTGAGCATGCGCCTGCAATCCGGGCAATCCGCCGTGTTTCTGGCTGAAGCCCAGGGTAAGGCGGTGGGCTTTATGCAGCATTACCCAAGCTTCTGTTCACTCGCCATGGCGCCAATCTGGTTGCTGTACGACCTTTATGTCTCGCCCAGCGCGCGAGGAGCTGGTGTGGCTGGTACTTTGATGGATATTGCGCGCGACCATGGCAAATCCACGGGCGCAGCCTATCTGCAGCTTTCTACTGCGCATGCTAATCACACCGCCCAGGCTTTGTATAAAAAGCATGGCTGGCAGCTTGACGAAACATTTCGTTACTACACGCTTTCCTTAGAAACCGCGATATAACAGGCTTGTACCAGAGCCGCGGCTTGTGGATTTCGCCACAAGCCGCGGCCTGCTTGCTTCTCAGCCGGCTTTCACGCCTACAATGAGTCATACCAAGTAAAAGAGGAAGAGGCGTATGCTGGCCATTATTGGAGGAACCGGGCTGACCCGGCTTAAGAACCTCAAGATTACACACCGCCAGGTTATCCGCACGCCTTACGGTGAACCATCCGGTGCGCTTACTTTTGGCGAAATCAACGACCATCACGTGGTGTTTATCGCGCGCCATGGCTACGGCCATACCATTCCACCCCACGAAATCAACTACCGCGCCAATATCTGGGCGTTGGCGGAACAACAGGTGTCCCGGATAGTCTCTGTCTGCACAGTAGGCGGCATACGCGAAGACTTGGCACCGGGAATGCTGGTGTTGCCCGATCAGCTGATCGACTACACCTACGGCCGTCGCCATACCTTTTTTGAAGGTGGCGACAAACCGGTTACCCACAGTGACTTTACCGAGCCTTATTGCCCGAAGTTGCGCCGGCGCATTCTGCAGGCGGCTAAGACCAGCCGGCAGACCTTGATCGAGAGTGGTGTCTATGCGGCGACCCAAGGCCCACGGTTGGAAACCGCTGCGGAGATCAATCGTATCGCCCGCGACGGTGGCGACATGGTGGGCATGACGGGTATGCCGGAAGCCGCTTTAGCGCGTGAATCCGGGTTGAGCTATGCCGCCATCGCGGTGGTCTCGAACTGGGCGGCAGGGCGTGGCAATAGTCTGCACAAGGTCGACCTCGCCGCGGCTGAGACCATATTTCAGGCAGCCATCGAGCATGTGCATCGCATGCTGGAGGCCTTAGTGAAAGTAGAAGGAGTTTGAAATTGGCAGTACGCGACATAGTACTAATGGGTAATCCAATCTTGCTGCGAACCGCAGATCTGATCCGGCCGGAAGAGTTCGGCACACCGGCCTTGGCTGCGTTGATCAAGGACCTGCAGGACACCATGGTCGCCATGAGCGGGGCGGGCATTGCCGCGCCGCAAATCGGTGTGTCCAAGCAGATCACCATTTTTGGCGGCTTCAAGAGCCCACGCTACCCCGATGCGGAAGCCGTGCCCTACACCATTCTTTGCAACCCGGTGCTGACGCCATTGAGCGATGAGATGGCCGACGACTGGGAAGGCTGCCTCAGTGTACCGGGCCTGCGCGGCGTCGTGCCGCGCTATGAGCATTTGCGTTATCAAGGCATGGACGAGAACGGGCAGCCGATTGATCGCCAGGCGAGTGGCTTCCATGCCCGGGTGGCGCAGCATGAGTGCGATCATCTGTTCGGCAAACTTTACCCAATGCGCATCACCGATATGAGCAAGTTTGGTTTTACCGAAGTGTTGTTTCCCAATCAGTTGCCCCCGGAGGATTGAGGCCTTAATGCAATTGTTGTGACCTCTGGTGAGGTGTTCTGCCAAGCTGTGATTGATGTGGGCGCGCGCAGCTTCTAAGGTTGATTGCATAGTGATTTGACGCGAGCCATGCGCTTCAAGTGGTTGCTATGCGAGAACGTCAATCTGAAACAGAAACCGAGAGTGAGCATGTTTGACAACAAAGCCATTCTGATCACCGGAGGGACTGGGTCCTTCGGCAGGGAGTTTATCCGCACGCTGCTCGAACGCCACAAACCCCGCCGGGTAGTGGTGTTTTCGCGTGATGAACTGAAGCAGTTCGAAATGCAGCAAGTGCTCAATGCTTCCTGTATGCGCTATTTCCTCGGCGATGTGCGCGACGCCGACCGGCTGCGCCAAGCCATGCGTGGCATTGATTATGTGGTGCATGCCGCAGCCCTCAAGCAAGTGCCCGCCGCGGAATACAACCCTACCGAGTGCATACGCACCAATGTGTCGGGCGCCGAGAACGTCATCAATGCCGCCATCGAAAACGGCATCGAAAAAGTGATTGCGCTGTCTACCGACAAAGCCGCCAGCCCGATCAACCTCTACGGTGCAACCAAGCTGTTGTCCGACAAGCTGTTTGTTGCTGCCAACAATATCGCCGGCACCCACAAAACCCGTTTTGCCGTGGTGCGCTATGGCAACGTGGTCGGTTCACGTGGGTCTGTACTGCCCTTCTTTCGCAAGCTGATCAACGAGGGCGGTAAGTCATTGCCGATAACCGATCCACGCATGACACGGTTCTGGATCACCCTGGACCAGGGCGTGACGTTTGTTATGGAGAACTTCGCCCGTATGCATGGCGGTGAAATCTTTGTGCCCAAGATTCCATCAGCCCGCATCGTCGACCTTGCCACCGCCATGGCCCCACAGTTGCAGCAGCATGTCGTGGGTATCCGTCCTGGCGAGAAGCTGCATGAGATGATGATTTCACGCGACGATGCGCTGCATACCTTCGAGTTTTCGCGCCACTATGTCATTGCGCCGGCCATCAGCTTTATTGTGCAGGACGATTACCAGCATGATGGCCTGGGTGAGCGTGGCCAGCGGGTGCCGGAAGGCTTTGAATACGTGTCGGATACCAATCCACACTATTTCAGCATTGCCGAACTTACCCAACTGGACCGCCAGACACCATGATCCCTTACGGCCGCCAGCAAATCAGTCCTGAAGATGTGGCAGCGGTGGTGGAAGCGCTGGAGTCCGACTGGCTGACTCAGGGGCCGGCCATCGAGCGATTCGAGCAGGCGTTGGCAGCCCGTTGTCAGGCGCGTCATGCGGTGGCCGTATGTAATGCAACGGCAGCGCTGCATTTGGCTTGTGTGACGTTGGATCTTGGACCTGCCGATACTCTGTGGACCAGCCCCAATACCTTCGTCGCAAGCGCCAACTGCGCCCGGTATTGCGGTGCGAAAGTGGATTTCGTCGACATCGACCCTGCTACGTGGAATCTGGATGTCGACAAGCTCGAAGCCAAGTTGGTCGACGCCAAGCGGGCGGGGCATCTGCCACGTGTCCTGGTTGCCGTGGCGTTTTCCGGCCAGAGTTGTGACATGGCGCGCATCGGGGCGCTGGCCAAGGCGTATGGTTTTGCGGTGATCGAAGACGCCTCACACGCCGTCGGGGCCAGCTATTTGGGACGCCCGGTCGGGTGCGGCGACTATGCCGATATGACGATCTTCAGCTTCCACCCGGTCAAGATCATCACGACGGGTGAAGGCGGGGCTATTCTGACCAACCGTACCGACTTGGCCCAGCGCCTGCAACGCCTGCGTAGCCATGGTATTACCCGTGACCCGGCGCAGATGCAGGGCAACAGCCATGGACCTTGGTACTACCAGCAGATAGAGCTGGGCTACAACTACCGCATTACCGATGTGCAAACGGCGTTGGGTTATTCGCAGCTGCAACGCCTCGATGACTTCCTGGTGCGCCGGCGCGCATTGGTGGCGCGATATGACCAACTGTTGGCGGGGCTGCCGTTGCAGTTGCCCACCCGCCAGCCCGGTGCAGAGTCGGCCTGGCACCTGTATGTCGTGCGTCTGCAGTTGGACCGTATTACCCAGAGCCATCGAAACGTGTTCGACGCGCTACGGGCTGGCGGCATCGGCGTGAATGTGCATTACATTCCTGTGCACTTGCAGCCTTATTACACCGCCTTGGGGTTTCGGCCCGGTGACTTCCCTGAGGCCGAGCGTTATTACGCTGAAGCGATCAGCCTGCCTATGTATGCGGGTCTCACCGATGCACAGCAAGATGAAGTGGTGGTGCAACTGCGTGCGGCGTTGCGGCCATGAGTAATGTTGCCATTATTCCGGCGCGCGGCGGCAGCAAACGGATTCCGCGTAAGAACATCAAGTCATTCCACGGCCAGCCGATGATTGCCTACGCCATCAAAGCAGCGCGTGCGGCAGGGTTGTTTGACCGCATTGTGGTCAGCACCGACGACGACGAAATCGCTGAGTTGGCGGCATCGCTTGGGGCTGAGGTGCCGTTCCGACGGCCTCCCGAATTGGCTGATGACCATACCACCACGATCGCCGTCATCCAGCATGCGATTCAGGTGCTGCAAGCCGAAGGGGAGGCAGTCTGCATGGCCTGTTGCCTCTACGCGACTGCGCCCTTTGTCCAGCCCAAATACCTGCAAGCCGGCTTCTACGCGCTGTCGGCCCAGCCCGATAAGGCCTATGCGTTTTCGGTGACCAGTTTTCCCTTTCCGGTGCAGCGTGCCATTCGAATCACCACCGAGGGTTGTGTGGATGCGCTTTATCCGCAGTACCGCAATACCCGCTCGCAAGACCTGGAAGAGGCGTTTCACGATGCCGGTCAGTTTTATTGGGGGCGGGCAACGGCTTGGTTGAACGGCGAGGTGATTTTTTCGCCCGCCGCCCTGCCAGTGATTTTGCCGCGCCATCTGGTGCAGGATATCGATACCCCGGAAGATTGGCTGCGGGCTGAATACCTATACAGCGCCTTGCAAGCCAGTGGCGAGTTCGTGTGAAGGTGTTGATTCGGGCGGATGCTTCACTGGCCATCGGTTTTGGCCATGTGGCACGGTGCTTGACGTTGGCGCAAGCCTTACGCAAGGGTGGCGCAGTGGTGACATTTGCCTGTCGCAGCTTGCCGGGCAATGCACTGGCACAGATTGCCGAGCAAGGTTTTCCGGCCATCGGGTTGCCAAGTCATTATCCGCAAGACCCTGTCCCTTCCGATATAGAAGCATCCATCGACTGGCAAGCGGATTTTGCGGCCGTGCAAGCAGCGTTTACCTCACAGCCAGCATTTGACTGGCTGCTGGTTGACCATTACGGCTTGGATGCACGTTGGCAGCAGGCTGCGCGGTCTATGGCGGGCCATATTGCCGTCATCGACGACCTTGCCAATCGCCAGCATGATGCTGATTTGCTGCTGGACCAAAATCAGACTGCGAATACGGCGGCCTATGCCCGCTTGATACCTGCACAATGCCAAGCACTGCTTGGCCCCCATTACGCGCTGTTACGGCCGGAATTTACGGGTGAACCTATCGTCATTGCCCCACAGATTCGCCACGTTGTCGTGAGTTTTGGCGGCGTGGATGCGGGTGGTGAAACCTTCAAGGCGCTCGATGCGCTGGCCGCTTTTCCCCAACTGGAAGTGGACATTGTGGCCGGAGCGGCCAACCCCGCTTGGGCGCAGTTGCAGCAGCGTGCCGCTGGCCAGACGCTGTGGCGATTGCATCGTTTTGTCAGCGATTTTGCCGCATTGATGCGCGAGGCCGACCTGTTTATCGGCGCAGGGGGGGGCACCAGTTGGGAACGCGCCGCCCTGGGGCTGCCGACGATCTGTATCGCCGTTGCTGCAAACCAACACGCCAATGCCGAACAACTGGCCTTGATGGGTGTGCACCGCTATCTTGGGCTGGCGGAAACTGTCAGCGTGCAGCACCTGCAACAAGCCATTGGTGAGATGTCTGCCGACATCAACGTCCGTCGGGGCTACGCCCAGCATTCGCGCGCGTTGGTCGATGGGCAGGGTGCCCGGCGTGTCGCTGCTGCCTTGTTGACTCGGTGTTTGCAGCTGCGGCGGGCAACGCTGGATGATGCGCAATTATTGTTTGATGGCCGCAATGCACCATTAGTTCGGCGTTGGTCATTGGATTCGGCCCCTATTGCTTGGGAACAGCATCTAAGCTGGTTGACCCGTACCCTGCAACGGCCGGACCGGCTTTTGCTGATCGGCGAGGGGCCCGGGGGCTCGGTTGGCATGCTGCGTTATGACCGGTCCGCCACTCAAGCTGAGCGCGCCGAGGTGTCGATCTATTTATTTGCAGGGCAGGAGGGCATGGGTTGGGGGCAAGCTTTGCTGGCGATGGGCGATAGACAGCTTACCCAGCACTGGCCGGATGTTGTTGCTATCGATGCAACGGTCCTGCCGGGGAATGCGGCTTCGATAAAATTGTTTCGGCAGGCAGGTTACCAGCAGGCCGATACGCACTTTGTACGTATTTTGTAGCGGAAGAGGTGGTTTGGGGCAGTATCCGTAGGTCGATATTCGTGCCGAAAGGGATGGGATCCATGCATAGCTTCAAGATTGGCCACCGCACAATAGGTGCCGATGCAGCGCCCTTTGTGATCGCCGAGATGAGCGGCAACCATAACCAATCGCTGGAACGGGCACTGGCGATTGTCGAAGCCGCCGCCCAAGCCGGTGCGCATGCGCTCAAGCTGCAAACCTATACGCCTGAAACCATGACGTTGGACCTGGATGAGGGCGAATTCCATATTGCCGACCCTAATAGCCTATGGGCCGGCACCTCGCTGTACAAGCTTTACCAGGAAGCCTACACCCCGTGGGAATGGCATAAGCCGATCTTCGAGCGAGCCAATGCGCTGGGTATGTTGGCGTTTTCGACACCGTTTGATGAAACCGCGGTGGACTTTCTTGAATCCTTGAATGTACCGGCCTACAAGATCGCAAGCTTTGAAAATACCGATATCCCTTTGATTCGCCGGGTGGCCGCTACGGGCAAGCCGATGATCATTTCCACCGGCATGGCCAATGTGGCGGAGCTCGATGAAAGCGTCCGGGCGGCGCGTGCTGCGGGGTGCAAGGATTTGGTCCTGCTCAAATGCACCAGCACCTATCCGGCTACGCCTGCGAATACCCATCTGCGCACCATCCCCCACCTGCGTGACTTGTTTGACTGCCAGATTGGGTTGTCGGATCACACCATGGGTGTAGGCGCGGCGGTGGCAGCCGTGGCGCTGGGGGCTACGGTGCTGGAAAAGCACTTCACCTTACGCCGTGCAGATGGTGGTGTGGATTCGACGTTTTCGCTGGAACCGGAAGAAATGGCATCGTTGGTGGTCGAAACCGAACGGGCATGGCAGGCGATGGGACAGGTGCAATACGGTGCAACCAGCGCCGAGCAAAAATCTTTGGTATTTCGCCGCTCGCTCTATGTGGTGCAGGACATCGCAGCAGGCGAAGTATTCACTGCTGACAATATCCGCGCTATCCGGCCTGGGCTGGGCCTGCCCCCAAAAACATTGGAAATCGTGCTGGGCCGCAAGGCGGGTAAAGCCATCAAGCGCGGTACGCCGCTGGCTTGGGGGCTACTGGCCTGATGACTCAGGGCGATCTGCGCGCAGGGCTGATCGGCTGTGGCCGCATCGGTTGTGAGTTCGATGATGATGCCCAGCGCATCGGCATCTACACCCATGCCGCGGCGTACCGGGCGGCTGCGGGCGTTGCGCTGTGGGCGATTGCCGACGCCGACCCAGCCAAACTGACCAATTGCGGCGACCGCTACGGCATCCCGCTCGAACGACGTTACACCAACGCCCAAGCCATGCTGGCGGCAGGGCAGCTTGATTTGGTCAGCATCGCTGCGCCCGATGCCTTGCATTTCCCGCTGGCGAAAGCGGCGTTGGCCACACCCGGTGTGCGGGGCATATTGCTGGAAAAACCGTTGGCGCTGTCGGTTGAAGCGGGGCGTGAGCTTGTTGACTTGGCAGCAACACACCAGCGTGCACTGGCTGTAAATTATTCACGCCGATTTTGCCCGGCGCATGCACGCGTTCAAACCGCCCTTGCCGAAGGCGGGCTGGGTAACATTCAACAAGTGAGCGGCTATTACGGCAAAGGCATACGCCACAACGGCAGCCATTGGCTGGATTTGCTGCGTCAATGCTTCGGCCCTATCAGCCGTTTACAAGCCTGGGCCAGCAGTGCGCCAGATTTCGAAAGCGACCCCAGCCCGGATTTACGGATTGAACTGGCATCGGGCCTGCGTGCCAGTTTGCTCAGTACCAACCACCTTGCCTACAGCCTGTTCGAACTGGATATCGTGGCGACGCTAGGCCGGGTACGGATAAGCGACAGCGGGCATCGCATCGATTGGTACACGGTGCAAGACAGCCCTTTTTACTCAGGCTATCGCCTGCCGCAGTTGCAGGAAACCGACCAGAGCGGCATGCGTGATCTGCTGCTGGCGGCAGTGGAAGACCTACGTGACGCCACGCTAACAAGACGGCTGCCACGCTGTACGGCGGAAGATGGGCTGGCTGCTTTGTTGGCAGCGGAGACAGCGATTCAATCGCTCGCCAGCGGTAAAGCGGAGCGCTTGCCATGAATCCCCTTGCCGTGATTGCTGGCGACCCGGGTGGGGGTAACGCCCTGGCGCCGGTAATTGAGCAATTACGTGCGCAACACTGGCCGCATCGACTGTTCGCCTACGCCGAATCTGCACGCTTGTGGGCTGAACGCGGTTGGCTGGTAGAGCCAGCAGAGGCCATCACGTTAAGTAATAGCGTCGGTGTGCTATGCGCAACATCGGTCAACCCGCATCAGCACGAATTAAGTTGGATAGCCGCGGCGAAGGAAGTGGGGTTGCCCAGCCTCGCCTTGCTTGATTTCTGGAGCAACTATCAACCGCGCTTTTTACGGGGTGGGCAGCGCCACTGGCCGGATTGCATCGCGGTGCCAGACCAGTTGGCCTGCGACGAAATGGTGGCGGCAGGGTTTGATGCCAGCATGCTGCAGATTACCGGCCAGCCAGCCTTGGATGTGATTGCACAAGGGGCAGGGCGGCTCAGTACGGCGGCGCGCACGGCCTTACGCGCCGAATGTGGGCTTCAGCCTGATGAAAGCCTGTTGCTATTTGTCTCGCAACCGCTACGTCAGATGGCCCGGCAATTGGGGCATCCGCCAGCGATTGATGAGCAAGCGGTGCTGCGTGATGTTGAAGCTGCCTTGGTGACGCTGGCACGGCCCATTGCATTACGCATCAAACCGCATCCGCGTGAAGACCTGGCTGATTTTACTGGCGCGGGTCAGATGTGGACGAATACACGGATAGCGCCGTCTGCATTGGCTCATGATTTGCTTAGTTGTGCCGATATGGTGGTGGGCATCCATTCGATGCTGCTGCTTGAAGCGTGCTACCTCGGTTGTCGGGTACTGAGTTACCAACCCGGCGGCCTAGCGAGCGACCCCTTACCCTCGAATCGTTCAGGTCTCAGCCACCGCTGCGACGATGCTGTCCGGTTGCCGCAAGCGTTGGTCGATACATTGACCGGGCCCAGGCCGCAAGCACCCTCGCTTGATGGCTTGTCGGCCCAGCGCGTGCTGGATGTGCTCACAGTGCTGTTGGCCTGAATGGGAAGTGTCCGGATGGTACTGGTATGACGCAACAACTTGCTTTGTTGGGTGGCCAAGCCGTGCGCAATGCGCCGCTTCCTGCCTACAACACCTTGGGGCCGGAAGAGCGGGCTGCCGTCAATGCGGTGCTCGATAGTGCGGTGCTGTCACGTTTTCTGGGAGCATGGACCCCGGATTTCTATGGTGGCGACCGGGTACAAGCGCTGGAGCGCGCGTGGGAAAGACATTTTGATATTCCCCATGCCGTATCGATGAATTCGGCCACGTCCTGCCTGTATGCCGCAGTGGGCGCGCTGGGCATCGGCCCAGGTGATGAAGTCATCGTATCGCCCTACACCATGTCGGCTTCAGCAGTTGCCGCAGTGGTATATGGGGCGATACCGGTATTTGCCGATATTGACCCTGACACCTTCTGCCTGTCGGCTGCCACGATTGCAGCGCGGATCACACCGCGTACCAAGGCGATCATTGTGGTGGATATCTTTGGCCAGCCTGCTGACTTCGAACCCATCATGGCCCTCGCGCGCCAGCATGGCCTGCGGGTGATTGAAGACAACGCCCAGGGACCCGGTGCCCGATATCAGGGCCGATATAGCGGTACTTTGGCTGATATCGGCGTGTTCAGCCTCAACTACCACAAGACCATCCATTGCGGAGAAGGCGGTATTGCCGTGACTGCCGATGCCGATCTTGCGGAACGGATGCGGTTGATTCGCAATCATGCCGAGGCGGTGGCCAAGCCCAAGGCTGAAACCAACCTCGTCAATCTGGTTGGTTTCAACTATCGGATGACGGAAATCGAAGCGGCGATTGCGGCAGAGCAACTGAAAAAGTTGCCGGCCCTGCTTGCCACCCGGCAAGCCAATGCCGCTCGGCTAAGCCAGCGGTTGGCGGGTTTGCCCGGTATCAGCATACCGGTGGTTTCGCCCGATGTTGAGCATGGTTGGTATGTCTACGCCATTAAATATGACGCCCATAGCAACGGTGTTTCACGCGTGCGGCTGGCGCAGGCACTGCGGGCTGAAGGGATTCCGGTCGGCGAAGGCTATGTCGAGCCAATTTACCTGCAACCGATGTACCAGCAGCGGATCGCTATTGGCCGTGATGGCTTTCCGTTTACATACCCAGGTTACCAGGGCGAGTTGAACTACGCGCGTGGGCTGTGCCCAGTTACCGAGCGGATGCATTTTGAAACACTGCTTTATGCCGACTATGTGCATGCCAGCCTTACGCCAGCCGATGTCGACAGTATCGCCAATGCCTGGGAGAAGGTTTTGACCCAACTTGATAGCCTGCGTGAGGGAAAAGCATGAGTGCCGCACCACCCTTTCTACGTGGCCCGCGAGTCCACCTGCGCGCACTGAGCGAAGCCGATGCCGATGGCCATTACGTTACGTGGCTGAACGATGCGGAAGCCTGTGCTGGCAACAGCCACCATGTTTTCCCCTTCAGCCGGGAAGCCGCACGGGAATTCATCCGCAGTAATCAAAACCGCCAAGACAGCCTGATGCTCGCCATCGTGATCGCCGAAAGTGGCCGCCATGTTGGCAATATCGTGCTCAACCAGATTCATCCACGCCATCGTTCAGCCGAGTTCGCCATCTTGCTGGGGGATCGCAGCGTGTGGGGGACCGGCATCGGTTACGAGGCCAGCCTATTGTTGATCGAACATGGTTTCAAGGCACTGGGCCTGCACCGCATCTACTGTGGCACCTATGCCAACAACGTGGGGATGATGGCATTGGCGTTCAAACTGGGCATGCGAGAAGAAGGGCGCCGCATCGAGGCTGCCTGGAAAAATGGGCAGTTTGTGGATGTCGTGGAATTCGCCGTACTGAGCGCTGCGTTTCTTGCAGTGTAGATGACCCATGAAATGGGTCATGCCCAGCCAGGCCCCAGAACAGCGGCAAGGCGATAAAAGTGCCAGCCTGCAGTGAACTGAAAACCAAAGACGGGAACGCAAGATGAGTGAAAACAAGCAAGCGTTGATCGATTGGAAGACCGATGCCTGGAAGGATGCCAACATGGTTTCGTGGTATTCCAAGCGCATGTTTGAGAATACCGGCACCAACCAGCTCAAGCATCAGCTGGAAATGCGCTATATCGAACGCTATGCCACCGGGAAGCGCGTGCTGGATGTCGGGATAGGCACCGGGCGTGGTTCCATTCCTCTGGCACAGCGCGGTATGGACGTGACTGGGATCGACAGCTCGCAGGCCATGCTGGATGAGACCAGGCGGTTGGCGGGTGACGCGCCGATGACGTTGCTGCCCGGTGACGTAGCCAGGCTGCCGTTGCCCGATGCGGACTTCGATTTTCTGCTATCGCTCAACGTCGTTGTGCACTTTCCGCATTGGCGCACCATCTTGCAGGAGTGGGACCGGGTGCTGAAGCCGGGTGGGCGCATTTTGTTCGATATCCACTCCTTGGACCATCTGGAAGCCGTTTACGGCGCGGGTGAAGCAACACAGCGCATGGTGGCCGAGGGCGAGGCTGCGTTTGGCAGCTATATGTCGCTGGCGCGTGCGCACGAAATCGTGGCCTGGGCCGATGACAATGGCTATTGCGTGGAAGCGATCACAGCGGTAGGCGGCTTTGTGGTGAGTACTCGCAACCACTGGCTCAATAATATCGAGACCAAACACTGGTGGAACCGCCTGCTGGGGTGGATGACGTCCGACCCCAAGCTGTTCGAGTTCGCGCTGTGGCTGGAAACCGAGGTGGTGTGGCAGTTGCCGACGACGGCGACCGGCCGCTACATGGTGGTGCTTGATAAAAAACCCGACCCGGCTGGCAACGCCGCTTGGCTGGCAGCGCAGGAGCAACTCAATGGATTATGGCGCGCTGGGGATATTGCCCAGACCCTGCCGGCCTTCCCTGAACAGAAAGTGGAACGCCTGCAAACGATGCTGATCCACCCACGCAATACCTATCTGCTGTTTGAGCTCCTCAAGGTTGTGCGCACCCATTTCCCGGGGATTTCGCTGAAGGATTATCTGCCGCAGGGGATAAGCGAACTGTTTGAGGACTGGCAGTTGCAGGAAGAGATTGATCTCTACGCCTTAAGGGTGGCGGGCGAATGGCGGCGCAGTGGTGATTTCGGCGCCAAGTTTGAACATGCCGGCGTGCCTTTCGGGCCCGGGATGGAATACAACATGATGAGAGATATCCTCGTCGACTATCTGAATATCTTTGCCCAGGGAGAACAACCATGAAGCAAGGCGCCATTCTCTCCCTGTTATGGCTGCGTTACAGCAAGGTGATCGAGGCATTCTGCGCCAACGAACCCGGCCTGATCATCATTTGCCCACGGGCCCACTTCGATGCGCCGTTGGCAGAACGCCTGCAACAGTCGGGTTCGACATTGATCGAACTGGAAAGCCTCTTGGATGACGCCGCGCAGCAACGTATTCACCAAGGTGTGAATGATGGCTTATCCAAGCTGGCGCACTACTTCACCACTACCGGTTGGGAAGACGGGTGCACCACGCTGGAGCTTGATGAAAAGCGCTTCCAGCCCCTGCTGAAAGCCCGTGCCGATGCCGAAATACCCGGTTTGGTGCACCTGTTGGAAAGCTTGCAGCTGGCGTTTGAGCAATTCGATATCCGCCTGTTGGTGACCAGCGAAGATCTGACTTCGGCTTCCAAGACAGCCGTCATCTGGGCCAAGCGCCAGTCCATCCCCAGCCTGCAACTGATGCATGGTGTGGCGTTGAGCAAACCTTATACCGTGCACGGGGCCTTGTTCGCCGACTCGTTGGCGGTGTATGGGCAACGTGGGCTGGAGAGCTATCTCGACATTGGCGTCGACCCCAAGCGCTGCTATGTCACCGGTAACCCGGCCTGGGATGGCTATCCCGCCCACATTGGTCGGCGGGCGGAATACCGCAGCAAGTTTGCCAAGCAACTTGGCCTCGATAGCCAGAAACCCTGGTTGGTGTTCGGTACAACCTGGGCCGCGAACCTGACGGCGCTGGGCGACCCTCAGGCGTTTGAAAGCGGGGTACGGCAATTTCTGGCGGGGGTCAGCGCCCTGCATGAAGCAGGAATCGCTGCCGAATATGTGATCAAGGACCGGCCCGGCTCGAATGTGGAGGGTGAGGCTGGGGTAGCACGGATCGCCCGTGAGCTTGGCCTGCCTGACAAAGCCTATTGCTATAGCACGGATGGGGCGGAGGAGTGGGTGGTGGCCGCCGATGTGGTGGTAGGGACTGATTCGAATATCCAGGTCGAAGCCATGCTGGCGGGCACGCCGGTGGTGAACCTCATGAATTGGATTGGCATGCGGCTGGGCCCAAGTTTCGATGCCGACAGCGGCGTGGTTGAAGTCGTGCCCAACGAGTTGGGGCCCATACTGGCGCATCTGGCCAGCAGTAACGAAACACGGCAGCACCTAGCCGGCAAGGTCAAGGCAGCGGCACCTCGATATAACGTGGGCGTAGATGGGCAATCGCATCAACGAGTTGCTGAGTTGATGCGGCAATTGCTGCGGCCCAACGCCCCCACCAAGTACCTTTGGCAGGAGCTGCTTGATGTCGAGCACATCGATGCGACGGGTTACCACGATGGCCGTCGTCCCGATTTGGTGGAGATGTTCACCAATGATCCCAAGCTGTTGCTGGATATCGGTTGCTCGGCAGGGGGAACCGGCTTTGCCTTCAAGCAAAAATACCCTGAAGCGAAGGTATGGGGGGTCGAGATCAACAAGTCGGCGGCGGAAAAAGCGGCCACCCGGCTCGACAAGGTGCTCAACGGTAAATTCGAGGATTTCGACATGGTCGCCGAAGGCATCGAGCCGGGTACGCTCGATGCGGTGATCATCGCCGATGTGCTCGAGCATATGTACAACCCATGGGATGTGTTGACGCGGCTCAAGCCCTTGCTCTCACCCAAGGGCCAGATTGTCACCAGCATCCCCAACACCCGTAATGTCGGCTTGATGGAAGACCTGGCGCGCGGCTACTGGCGCTACGACGCCTGGGGCCTGCTGGACATCACCCATATCCGCTTCTTCACCTACAAGGAAATCAAGCGTTTCTTCCACGAAACCGGCTATCACATTGTGAAGGCGGTCAATGGCATCGACCCACGCTTGCGCTCCCTTTTCGACCTGTTCTCCACCAAGGTCCCGTGCGATATCGACTGCGGCAAGATGGTGATGAAGAATGTGACGTTGGAGGAGTTGAGCGAGCTGTGCTCCTTGCAGTTCTACACGGTGGTGGAGCTTGGTGCCCAGCCATTGACCGACTACAACCCGATCGCCCAGCCGGCAATCCAGCCAGGCGAAGCCTACGAGCATTTCCTGCGCTCGCATCTGCTTACCAAGGTCGAGGTAGGGCATTACGAGAAGCGGATCGCCCAGTGGGGGCACCAGCCCATGGTCCACGCTGTGGTCGTGGCGAGTCCGGAAACGCTCGGCCAGATTCCGGTCACGATCCAGGCCCTGGCCAATCAGTTGTATTTCCGGGTTCGCTTTACCTTGCTGGCGCCCTGCGCCGTTCCGGAAGGGTTTGCAGAGAACACCCGCATGCAATGGCTGACCTATGAGGGCCAACCGAATACGGCAGTCAACCAGGTATTGATCGAAAGCGATGCCGACTGGGTGACGGTGCTGCAATCGGGTGACGAGATTGCACCGCAGGGGTTGTTATATCTGATGGAAGCGGCCTACAGCCATCCGGACTGGCGCGTTATCTACACTGATGAAGACCGGCGCGAAGAAGGAGGGCGCCATAGCTCGCCTTACTTCAAGCCTGACTTCTGTCCCGACTATTTCCTGGCCTTGCCCTACATTGGCGACTTCTTCCTGATTCGCCAGGAGAGCTTTGCCCAGTTGGGTGGCTATTCCACCGAGGCGCTGGGTGCGGGCAACTTCGACTTGCTGTTGCGTGTGCAGGAACAATACGGTAACGCGGCGTTTGGGCATGTCAGCGATGTGCTCTACCACCGTGCGGAAAAACGCAGTCTCGACACCTTACCCACCCAGGAAAGCATTGCCGCTGGCCAGGTCGCACTGGTTGATTCGCTACGCCGCCGCAAGGTGGATGCGGAAGTGGTAGGTGGCAGCCTGCCGGGTACCTATCGGGTACGTTATCGGCATGCCGGCCAGCCGCGTGTGTCCATCATCATGCTGACGCGTGAACATCTGGCCGACCTGCAACGTACGTTGGAAGGCCTGCTCAATAACACCGACTGGCCCGATTACGAACTATTGTTGATCGACACCGGGAGTGAAGACCAAGCCACCTTGGGCTATCTGTCGGATCTGGACCAGATGGGTGATGATCGCCTCCGGGTCTATCGTGTCACCGAGGATTTGAATTTTGCCAAGCTGCGAAACCAAGCGGCAGCCGAGGCGACCGGCGAATATTTGTTATTTCTGGACAACGACATCACACCTATCCAGGCGAGCTGGTTGCCAGAGATGATGGCAGAAGCACAGCGCACCGAAGTCGGCGTGGTTGGCCCACGACTGCTGCGGCCAGACGGTACGGTGGACGATGCCGGACGTATTCTGGGCCTGCTGGGTGTCGCCGAAAGTCCGTTTGTGGGCCTGCGTTTTGATGAGCCCGGGTACTACGGTCGTTTGCAAACCGTCCAGAATTATTCGGCCGTCTCGGGCAGTTGCCTGCTGATACGCCGAACCGTATTCCAGCAGGTTGGGGGAATGGACGAGATGTTTGATCTCTATCAAGCCGACCATGACCTCTGCCTGCGTGTCGGTGCTGCGGGTTACCGCATCATCTGGACACCCTATGCTAACTTGGTCCATACGCGGGGCACCAGCCTTAACGACGGTGTGTTGATACCCACAGCACAACGTGTTGAGCGCGAGCATGCCAACCAAGCGTTGCTGTACCAGCATTGGCTCAAGCAGCTGTCATTTGACCCGGCTTACAACAGTAATTTGATCCTGCAAGGCGGGGTGTTTGAGATCGAACCCCGGCCCCAGCTGACGAAGAAAGCATTGCCCTGGAAGCCACTGCCGCGGCTGTTGTCGATACCCGGCGATAACTGGGGTTGCGGCAACTATCGCATCATCCAGCCGCATTCGGCCGCTGTGAAGCAAGGGTTGGTCGAAGGCTGGAAGTCATTTGACCATTACCTGATGGTTGAGATTGGCCGGATGGAGCCTGACACCATCGTGCTGCAGCGGCAGATGATGGACCACCAGATCCCTTTCCTGCGTGAATACAAGTTGCAGCGGAATATCCGGCTGATCTTTGAAGCCGATGACCTGATGACGGAAGTACCCAAGAAGAGTCTCCATCGTCCCGATCTGCCCCGCAATATGGGGGAAAAGATGCGCAAGGCCTTGGGCTACTGCGACCGTTTTATTGTTACGACAGAGCCGCTCAAGGAAGCCTTTGCGGATATGCATGACGATATCCGGGTGGTGCCGAACAGCATCGACATTGACATATGGGGCGACTTCAAACCCCGACGTCGGATGGGGAAAAAACCGAGAGTAGGCTGGGCTGGCGGTGTAAGCCACGGTGGCGATCTGGAAATCATCTATGACGTGGTGCGCGAGTTAGCGGACGAGGTCGAGTGGGTGTTCTTTGGTATGGCGCCCGAGCCACTGCGTGATTTCCTGGCCGATATTCGGGTTGGCGTGTCGTTTGAGGAATACCCACGTCATCTTGCCAGCCTTAACTTGGATGTAGGTATCGCGCCGCTGGAACTCAATGCATTCAATGCGTGCAAGAGCAATCTGCGTGTGCTTGAGTACGGAATACTGGGCTACCCGATGATTGCGACCAATTGGACGCCTTACCAAGGCGATTATCCAATTACGTTGGTAGAGAACCGTACGGCGGATTGGGTGAAAGCCATACGCGAGCATATCCATGACCTGGACGAAGCGGCGCGGCGTGGTGACCGGCTCCGGCAATATGTAATAGACAACTGGCTGCTGCAAAACCGGCTGCCAGCATGGATGTCTGCATGGTTTGATTTTTAGGTGACGGATGGACCGGCAAAAATTGCTGCCTTTCTGGAAATTTTTGCCGGTCAGCCCTAAAGTTCCATCAGTGCTCGTCGATAAAGGGAGCAAGGCGTTGACCGCCTGGTTAATTTAACCTCAGCCCCTCAGAAGGAGACGAGATCATGCAAGTCATCAACACCAACATCCCGTCGCTCAACGCCCAGCGGAACCTAACCAGAACCACCGAAGGCTTGAGCACGTCGCTGCAACGTTTGTCTACCGGCTTGCGTATCAACTCCGCTAAGGATGATGCAGCAGGCCTGTCGATTGCTTCGCGGATGACCTCACAAATCCGCGGTATGGATCAAGCCCGTCGTAACGCAAACGATGGTGTTTCGTTGGCGCAGGTTGGTGAAGGCGCGCTTGGTCAAATGAGCGATCTGCTACAGCGCATCCGCGAACTCGCAGTGCAGTCCGCTAACGGTACGAACTCCGTGTCGGACCGGGCATCATTGAATTCGGAAGTTTCCCAACTGACGGCTGAGTTGGATCGGTTTGCGATCACGACCGACTTCAACGGGCAGAAGCTGTTTGATGGCTCTTTCGGCTCGGCTGCCTACCAGATTGGCGCAAACGCCAACGAGGTAGTCACTGCAACGACAGCCAACTTCCGCACCAATAACTACGGCACCTACCAAATGCGCAGCCAGCTGTCGCTGGCAACCTTCGCCCAGACCGGTACGGTATCCGGTACTGTCATCAGCGGCGGGACATCGGGCTCGGTGCTTGACTCGCGTAATGCGAACGGTTCAGGCGCCATCAGTATCAATGGCGGTAATGGCGGTGCAACTATCGCCAACCTTGGTTCTGGCTCATCAGCCCGTGATGTGGCAGCGGCTGTCAATGCGACCAACACCGGTGTACGCGCCAGCGCTCGCACCCAGGCGCTGATTCAATTCAACGTCAGCTCTGCCGGTGGTATCGGCGTCAGCTCGGGTACTACGGATGGCGTCAGCGGTAACGGCTTGTCGTATTCGGTCAACGTCACCGGTTCCAATACCCAGGTTGTCAACGTCACCTTCAAGGTGGGCGATAATCGCTCGACTTCCGGGTTGGCCGAAGCCGTGCAGGCGTTTAACGACCGGGCTTCACAAACAGGGATTACTGCCCGCTTGAACGACACTGGCAGCGCCATCATCCTGTCCAATGACGATGGTAGCGACATTGTGTTGCAGAGCGTCTCGACGGCTGTCGACACGGCCTCAACCGGTGTCATCTCTCTGGCTACTGGTGGTGCCGGTGGCACACCGATCTCTGGCGCTTACCACATGAGTGCGGTTGGCTCTGGTGGTTCGGCGGGTGGCGCAAGCCAGACATCGGGCTTCCTCCTCCGTATCGGTGGACAGGTTACACTGGACTCCGACAAGAGTTATTCGATTTCGGCTCTGAGCGGCACCACCTTCCAGTCGGGTGTGTTCGCATCGTCCGGTTCGACGCCAAATGCAACTTCGGGCCGCGCCCTGATCTCGGGGAACAGCCTGAGTTCCAACCTGGTGGCGGTGAACGCACTGGATGTGACAACGGTAGACGGCGCTAACCAAGCCCTGCGTATCGTAGACAGTGCGCTTTCAGTGGTGAACGGCCAGCGCGCCAAGTTTGGTGCCTTGCAGAACCGGTTCCAGGCGACGATTGCCAACTTGCAAACGGCTTCTGAAAACATCTCAGCTTCCCGCTCACGGATTCAGGATGCTGACTTTGCCTCTGAAACGGCAAACCTGACCAAGGCACAGATCTTGCAACAGGCTGGTACTGCGATGCTGGCGCAAGCCAACGCGCTGCCGAATCAGGTGCTCACTTTGCTCCGCGGTTAATCAGAACGATTCGATTAACGCAGAGACGATCCGCCCCGGCAGCGCCAACTGGCGAGCTGGGGCTTTTGCCTAGGAGAAGCCATCATGCAAGTACAAGCAGTCGGTGTTTCGCTGGTTCCGACCGGCAGCCAAACCGAGGCCCAGGCCGCGCGCAAGGCAACACAGGGCGAGCAGGAGGTGGCAGCACAACAAAGCGCCACTCAATCAGGTGCAGTGAATAAGCCTGAGCACGCCGAAGATAAACAACTGAGTGTTGAAGAGTCGGTTGAAAAGTTGAATCAAACGGTGGCGACGTTCAATCGCAGCCTGCAATTCAGTATCGATAAAGATACGCGGATGAATATCGTCAGGGTCGTGGATGTGAGTTCGAAGGAAGTTATCCGGCAGATTCCATCCCAGGAAGTCGTAGAGATTGCCAAGGCAATTGATAAATTGCAGGGCCTGCTGTTGAGTGACAAGGCTTAGCGCGGGACCTGCGGTGCGACCAAGTGTCGCGGATCGGAGGGTAATACGATGGCGCTTACATCCACCGGCCTGGGGTCTGGGCTGAATGTCGAAGATCTGGTTACCAAACTGGTTGCAGCTGAGCGAGACCCCGCGCAGAAGCAGCTGACGGCAAAAGCCACTACCGCGACCGCCAAGCTCACTGCATTGGGTACCGTGCGTGGTGCGCTGTCTTCGTTCCAATCAGCGGTGCAGGCGCTTGAAAGTGCCTCAAAGTTCGTTACCCCTGTTACCAGTTCCTCAGATTCTACCAGTGTTACGGCTACCGCTACGGCTTCTGCCCCTTTGGGTAGCCATGCCATCTCTGTTTCACAGCTGGCGCAAAACCAGCGCGTGAAAACCGGTGTGTTCAACAGTGTTGATGCGGTTATCGGTACAGGCAAACTGATCATCGACTTTGGCACTATCGCGGATGCCACAACGGGCAATGCCACGACGCCCGATGCCAGTGGTAACTACAGCAATGCCAAGTTCACCACCAACACCAAGCGTTCCACCGCTACCATCAATATTGACTCTCAGCACAATACCCTTAGCGGTATCCGTGAGGCGATCAATTCGGCCGGTGCTGGCGTAACCGCTTCCATCATCAATGACGGCAGTGGTTTTCGTTTGGTCTTGTCTTCTGACGCCACAGGCGAGTCGAATTCGATGCGCATTACGGTAGTCGACCCTGACCTCAGCAGTACGGATACCAATGGCCTATCGAAGCTGGCTTATGACGTGACCCGTCCCAGCGCCAGCGGGCAGAATCTAGCTGAGGTGCAAAGCGGTAAGAGCGCCAAATTGAAGGTCGATGGCGTCGATGTCAGTTCAGAATCCAATACCCCTTCAGACATATTGTCCGGGATTGCGCTGAACTTGCAGAAGATCACCACCGCGCCGGTTACGATTTCTGTCGGGCGAGACCCAACCAATACCAGCAAGTTGATTGACAGTTTTGTTACTGCCTACAACGAGTTGAGCAAAACAGTCAGCGACGTCAGTTATTACGACAAGGCAATCGGTAAGGCTGGGGCATTGCAAGGTGAGACGTCGATTCGTTCGTTGCAATACTCACTACGTAGTGTGATGAATAGCCAGCTTACCGGTGGGACATTCACCCGCTTGGCTGATGTCGGTATCGGTTTTGCCAAAGATGGCACCATGACCTACGACAGCAGCAAGTTCAACGCTGCCATCGCCAAAGATTCTGCTTCTGTGGCCGCCTTGTTCGGCAGTTACGGTGTCGCCACGGACACCCAACTTTCCTACGTCAGCTCCACCGGGTCGACCAAGCCGGGTAAATATGACGTATCCATCAGCCAGATGGCCGCCCAAGGGGCGTTGACTGCTGGTGCGGTGGTCCCTTCGGCCACCAATATCAACCTGACCAGCACAACCAATACCTTGACGGTATCTGTTGATGGCACAACGTCGGGCACGATTACGTTGAATGCTGCGAACTATGCAACAACTGCGGATTTGGCGGTTGAACTCCAGGCCAAGATTAATGGCGACCCAACCATCAAAGCGGCTGGCGGGGGTGTATCGGTTAGTTTTGATGTCGGGACGCAGAAATTTGCCATTACGTCGAATCGTTACGGGGCGACTTCGTCAGTTGCGATCAGTTCGATCAGTACCGACCTGAATACAGCGCTCGGTTTTGCAACATCGGATACCGGTACCGCTGGTTCGGATGTGGCAGGCTCAATTGGTGGTAACGCCGCGACAGGTAGCGGCCAGTATCTGACCGGTTCTGGCGCTGCGATAGGCCTCAAGGTATTGATTTCAGGCGGTGCCGCCGGCGCACGTGGTACGGTGTCGTATAATCGCGGTTTTGCCTATCAGCTTGACGATGCGATCAATGCGCAGACTGCCACTACCGGTATGATTGCTGGGCGCGCCAATACGCTTAATAGCTCGATCGATGCCATGAATACGCAGTTCACCAAGCTCAATACCCGCATGAATGAATTGGAAAAACGTTATCGAGCGCAGTTTACACAGCTCGATATCACGATATCCAAACTCCAAAGTACAAGTAGTTACCTTTCCCAGCAGTTGTCGGCCCTGTCTTCGCTGAATTCGCGGTGACGTGCCCGTAAGGATGAGTGGCGTATGCCCGCCAATGTCAAAAACGCGTTGAGTGCCTACGGACAGAGTAGCATTGAGCAGGATGTTGAACATGCCTCGCCGCACAAGCTGATCTGTCTGTTGTACGAGGGTGCCATCAAGGCCCTGTTCATGGCCAAGATGCATATGCAAAACCATGAGATTGGGCCTAAGGGGTTGGCGATTTCCAAAGCAATTGCCATTATTGAGGAGGGTCTTCGTAATAGTCTGGATGCAGAAAAAAGTGGTGATATCGCTGCGAATCTGGACACTTTGTACGATTACATGAGCCGACGCCTTCTGGAAGCTAACTTCCATAATGACGTTAATGCGCTTGATGAAGTGCAGTTATTACTTTCCCAGCTGAAGGAATCCTGGGAATCGATTGATAAGACAACAGAGGCGAACAAACCAGCGGAAGAACCGCCGGAGACGGGTCGCCAACCTTTGAGCTATGGCCGTGTCTGATACCCGATTATCCGATTACACACACTTGTTGGAATTAACCCAGGCCTTGCTGGCATTAGCCCGTGCTGAAGCGTGGGATACATTGCTTGACGCGATACCGGCGCAGCAAGCGGCCATGGCCGCCACCCTTCGGGGCAATGATGCCTTATCGAATTGTCCTGCCGACATACGGGCGGCATTGACCGCACTAATCAAACAGATCGACACTGCGAATCGAGAAGTACTTGAGCGCGTTACCGCTTGGCGTACTCAAGTTTCAGCTATCCTTGAAGAAATCAATGCAACTCGGCAAAACGGCAAGCGCATCAGTCGTGCCTATGGTGGCTGATTACGGTGAGTCCCTGAGTGTGGCTTCGATGGATATGGCAACATGACTGCTTTTTTCTCTCTGGGATGGCAGTGGCTAGTAAGCGCCACACTGTTTGTGGGGTGCTTGGTGTATCTCATTTTGCTCTCGCTGCGGGTTACTCAGAACAAGCAAGTTACTCGGCAATTGCTTGAGCGCATAGAATATCTGGAAGATCAGCTGCAAATCATTCGCCGCGAGTTGTCCGGCGTCGCGGAACGTAGTCACCCCCCAGAATCACCCGAACCCGTAGGTGAGACCGCCTATGCGCAGGCAATGCGTTTGGCCGGCCAGGGGCTGGACTCGTCTGCCGTTGCCGCAGGTTGCGGTATTTCGCGTGGTGAGGCGGAATTGATCGTTGCCCTTTATCGCGCGTCGCAGCGCCCTTGATACGGTAGGCGGCCATGATTCCCGCCAACGCAATTGCCTCTTCGCTCCAAGTCTATGTAAAACCAGCAGAAGCTCCGCTTATTCAAGCGGTTGATGCGCTGCAGGAAATCCAGAAGCTATTCACGGTGGGCGAGCAGGTAAGGGCGCAGGTGACCGGTATGTTGTCCAATGGCCGGTATGCTGTATTGGTCAAAGACCAGTTGCTGGATCTAAACCTGCCGCGCAATACTGAAGAAGGCGAAACCTTCGACATGCGCGTGTTGGCCAACTCGCCGCGTCTTACCTTCCTGCTGCCACGCCTTCAAGCGAATCCCAATGCGCCCACCTTACCACAACAGACATTGCCAGACTCCTCAAGCAATGTGGAGATAAGCGGCACAGCGCGTTTCCTCGGCGAGTTGATTACAGAAACCACGACAGAGCAAGCGGATGGGCCAGCAATGGCCCGCCTGCAACCCACTTTGCAGCCATTGGCGCCGGAAAGTGGAAAAACGTTGGATACCACCAAACTGGCGGAATCTCTCAAACAGGCATTGAGTGAAGGCGGGTTGTTCTATGAATCGCATTTGGCTGAATGGGCCGAGGGGTCTCGTTCTTTGAGTCAGTTGCTGGGGGAGCCGCAAGCACGTTTTGGCGACCAAGCCAAAGCCTTGCTAGATGCCAAGCGCGCTGAAAAACCCAGTGCCAAGGTACTCGGCGACAAGGGCGCAGATCAGGTATCAGATGTTGAGCAAGAGGATGATTTGCGCAATCGCCCAACCGCTCAGGGGGGGCAGCATGAGGGCGTATTTAATGATCTGGATGACATGCCTGCAGCTGCACGCCAATTGATTCAGCAGCAGTTGCAGCTGCTCGACCAGCGACAGCTGGTATGGGAAGGCTTTGCATGGCCCGGCCAACCGTTGCGCTGGGGTGTCGATGAGGATGGCGGCAACCGTGGTAATGAAGACACCAGTGTCGAAAAGGTCTGGCGGACCCGTTTGCAACTGACGCTGCCCCATATGGGGCAACTTGAAGTAGCCATTAGCTTGCATGGACAAAACCATGTGGAAGTCGGTTTTTTGGTGAAGCAAGCCGAAACCGCGTCGATGATCCGCGATGCCCAGTCACGTTTACAGCTGCAATTTGAAGCCGCTGGGTTGGCGTTGGACGCCAATCAGGTGCTCGTTGACGAGGATGAGCAGTAACTATGGCGAAGTATCGCCGCGCACCCGTACCCGAAGCCGTTGCGTTGGCTTATCGCGACGGTAGCAACGCACCGCGCGTTGTTGCCAAGGGACGCGGTATATTGGCGGAAACCATTATCGAAAAAGCCCGTGAGGCAGGTGTTTTCGTCCATGCTTCGCCGGAGTTGACGTCGCTATTGATGCAGGTGGATTTAGACAAGCAGATTCCGACCGAGCTATATCGTGCAGTAGCTGAATTGCTGGCCTTTATTCATTTCCTTGAGAACGGTGTTGAAGCAAAGGCGCCAGTATTTATCCCGCCAGCGGTTAATCCGGACGATGCCGCGGCTAATGAAGGCTAGGTGTGTTTCACCTTTCCCACACGTACTCATTCCCATACCCCCAATAAAGCCTGTGCCAGAGATGTAAAACCAAGTAGGCCACATCCTCTTTTTTCTTGGCGGCAAGTTATTGCCGCCATTATTTATTTAGGCGGCAAGTACTGCCAGCCACTTGCCGTTCCCCCTTATCTTCTGGGGAATGCTTCTTTGGTTTTACGCCAAATCCCCGCTGTTTATTACGCATAGCAAGGCCATTCCTCAAGAACCAACCGCCAAGCCACCAAAACCCAGGTAGAAATTCCTCTGGCATACCCCTTGCTGATAGACCTGTGTCCAAACCGTCAAGGGCATATGGAAATGATGTGCTTAGACCGAATCACAGTCAGGAGCTTCGTCGTACGCGCCGCATCGTCGGCCGTAAGGGGCTTGGACAAGACGCAAAAGCGGGGTGGGGTATGAATGGACATTAACAACCACCGTACTCCCCACGCAAGGGATTTGCAGGCTTTATCCGTTGCGTCTTGTAGTCGGTTTGTTGCCCGGGGGCAAGGGTAGCAACCGTGGGGAAATGAAAGCATAAAAGCCACGTTTCCATTCGGTGATCGACATTGACCGCGTCCTGCTACCCAGGGCACACGGCGAAGGAGAGCAATCATGCAAGTAATCAACACCAATATACCGTCGCTCAATGCGCAGCGGAATCTGGACGGTTCAAAGGGCAGTCTGGAAACCTCGTTGCAGCGACTTTCAACGGGATTACGCATCAACTCGGCACGAGATGATGCAGCAGGCTTGGCGATTTCTGAGCGTATGACTTCACAGATTCGTGGCTCAGACCAAGCCCGGCGAAATGCAAACGACGGCGTATCGCTGGCCCAGGTGGGAGAGGGCGCGCTGACGCAGATGGGCGACATTCTGCAACGTGTGCGTGAATTGGCTGTGCAATCAGCCAATGCCACCAACTCCGCACAGGATCGCCAAGCGCTGAATTCAGAAGTCAACCAACTGGTTGCCGAACTTGATCGCTTCGCGGTGGTTACCGATTTCAACGGCCTGAAGCTGTTTGATGGCACTTATGGCAGTTCAATCTATCAGGTTGGCCCCAACGCCAATCAGACGATTACAGCCACAACAGCAAACCTGCGCACTAATAATTATGGCAGCTATCAAATCACCAATATGGCGCAGCAAGCCATGTTTGCGATTACCGGTAGCTATACGGGTACGACATTTGGCGGGCAGATAGCCAGTGGCGGCTCAGTGGTTGCGGGTTCGGGTGGCGCCTCCGGTAGTCTGGCAATCAACGGCGGTAATGGTGGGGCTTCGCTCTCTACACTGACTTCTGCGTCAACGGCACGGGATGTCGCGGCCGCCATCAACTCTTCCAACAGTGGTGTGCGGGCTACAGCGCGCAATGCTGCCAATATCCAGTTTGCAAACACAACGGGCCTTTCCTATTCGCTTAACGTCACGGGCGCAAATAGCACTCCGGTGAACGTCACCTTCCAAGTGAAAGATGCACGAACTTCGGCCGGTTTATCTGAAGCAATCCAGTCGTTTAACGACCGTGCTTCGCAAACAGGTATCACTGCGCGCCTCAACGACACAGCAACTGGCATTGTGCTGACCAATGATGATGGTAGCGACATCATATTGCAGGCGGTTGCAACGACTCAAAATGGTGCGGTTTGCGGCACGATTTCATTATCGACCGGGGGGATAGGCGGGCTGGCACTGGCGCAGGCGTTCACTATTACCGCCAATGGTTCGGGTGGTGCAGCAGGCGGGGCGACGGCGACTTCTGGCGATGTGCTCAAGATCGGTGGGCAAGTCACCCTTGACTCGGACAAGAGCTATTCGATATCAACCAGCTCGATCGGCTTCCAAAGCGGCACCATCGCCTCTTCCGGCACCACAGCGAATGCTACGTCAGGGTTGTTCCTGAATTCCGGTACGAGCCTGGGTTCCACCCTGGCGGCTGTCGCCGTACTCGACGTGGGTTCGGTCGCCTCATCCACACAAGCACTGCGTATCGTGGACAGCGCCCTGGCAACCATCAACGGCCAGCGTGCGGCATTCGGCGCCTTGCAAAATCGCTTCATGGCGACGATCGCGAACTTGCAGGTTTCTGCCGAGAACCTCACGGCTTCTCGTTCGCGAATCCGTGATGCTGATTTTGCGCAGGAAACGGCGAGCCTGACACGTGCACAGATTCTTCAACAAGCGGGTACGGCGATGTTGGCACAGGCCAATGCCTTACCTAATCAGGTCCTGTCGCTGCTGCGTAGTTAAGCCCCCGGACACTGGGCAGCAGTATTTTCGGCCAGCGGTTAATTCCGCTGGCTTTTTTGCGCCTGGTTTATTGCTATCGGAACGTATTCAATCTGCCAGTTGTTCCAGCTGAAATGAAGCCGTGTCATCCAGCGCCAGAGTGTTGCACAACAAGGGCAGGGTGGCGTTTAGCTCGTCATGCAGCATCCAAGGTGGGTTCACAATAAACAGCCCACTGCCATGCATGCCAAAACCATCATCACGTGGTCTATGCACACTCAAGCTGACTTGCAGCCAACTTTTGGTGGGCAGTGCCTTTAATTGGCTGAGCATAGGGCGTAATTCTTGGCGTTGCAAAATAGGGTACCAAAGCGCATAAACCCCGGTCGGGAAGCGCTTCAATGCATCCTCAAGGGCTGTCACCACCCGTGGATAGTCTTGTTTGTCCTCATACGGTGGGTCGATCAGGACCACAGCACGGCGAGGTGGGGGTGGCAACAGTGCTTTCAGGCCGGCAAACCCATCACCTTTCTGGACCAGTGCCTGACGCCCCGCATTGCGCATGTTTTCTTCCAAAAGCGGGAAGTCTGTCGGATGTAGTTCGAACAGGCGTAATTTGTCGGCTGGTCGTAATAAGTTACGCGCTACCAGGGGAGAGCCCGGATAAAGCTTGAGCGCGCCATCGGGATTCAAATCCCGCACCAGTTGAACATAGTCGGCTAACCCAGTCGGCAAATCCTGCCGTTGCCACAGTCGGGCAATGCCGGTTGCGTATTCGGCGTTCTTGGCGGCATAGCCACTGTCGAGTTGGTAGCAGCCTGCACCGGCGTGGGTATCGATATACCAGTAGGGTTTGTCCTTTTGGTTTAGATAGCCAAGCATCTGGGCAAGAACATAGTGTTTGAGTACGTCGGCATGATTGCCGGCGTGGAAGGCATGGCGATAACTGAGCATGGCAAGCGGATTTGAAGGAATAGGGGGCGGATTTTATCCTGGCCACCAATAACGCGCCGACTTGATAACCATATGCCTATTTGTTTTTTAGAATAAAGCTTACTGTCTGGTAAAAATATAAGTAGCAACGATGCTGTAGTAGCGTAAGCGAACCTACTTACCAGTAAATCGGCCATGCCGCCCTCTTGAGCCGGCCTCTTAATCAAACGATTGCATCGAATGACCACACTGCTCCCCAGCCGGCTAACCCACTTGAAGCAATTGGAAGCCGAATCCATCCATATCATCCGTGAAGTGGTGGCCGAATTTGATAGCCCGGTGATGCTCTACTCGATTGGCAAGGATTCGGCGGTGATGCTGCATTTGGCCAGGAAGGCATTTGCACCGGGGAAACCGCCGTTTCCGTTGATGCATGTCGATACCACCTGGAAATTCCAGGCCATGTATGCATTGCGGGAAAAGCAGAAGGCAGAGGGGTGGAGCCTGATTACCCACGTGAACGAAGCCGGGTTGAAAGCCGGCATCAATCCATTCACGGCAGGCTCGGCCAAGCATACCGATGTGATGAAGACAGAAGGCTTGAAGCAGGCGCTGAACCAGTATGGCTTTGATGCAGCCTTTGGTGGTGCACGCCGGGATGAAGAAAAGAGCCGCGCCAAGGAAAGGGTTTACTCCTTCCGTGACAAAAACCACCGTTGGGACCCAAAAAACCAACGGCCGGAGCTTTGGAATAGCTACAACGCCAATATCGATAAGGGGGAGAGCATTCGTGTTTTTCCGCTGTCGAACTGGACGGAGCTGGATATCTGGCAATACATCTTTCTGGAACACATTGAAATTGTGCCCTTGTACTTTTCGGCCGAACGCCCGGTAGTGAATTTGAATGGCACGCTGGTGATGATCGACGATGACCGTATCCTGCAATACCTGACACCGGAGCAAAAAGCCCAGATCGAAACCAAGTCCGTCCGTTTTCGCACCCTTGGTTGTTACCCGCTGACCGGGGCCGTGGAATCGACCGCTGTCACGTTGCCAGAAATCATCCAGGAAATGTTGCTGGCCACGACCAGTGAACGGCAAGGGCGCGTTATCGACCATGATACCAGTGGGTCGATGGAAAAAAAGAAGATGGAAGGGTATTTCTGATGTCGCACCAGTCCAACCTGATCGCCAGCGATATCCTGGCTTACCTGAAGCAGCATGAAAATAAGGACATGTTGCGCTTTATCACCTGCGGCAATGTCGATGATGGTAAATCCACCTTGATCGGCCGCTTGTTGCATGACTCGAAACTGATATTCGAAGACCAGCTGGCCGCTATCCAGCGTGACTCGCAGAAGTACAACACCACCGATGGCGAGATCGACCTCGCCTTGCTGGTCGATGGTCTGCAGGCAGAGCGGGAGCAAGGCATCACTATTGATGTGGCCTATCGCTATTTCAGCACAGATAAGCGCAAGTTCATTATCGCCGACTGCCCGGGCCATGAACAATACACGCGCAATATGGCTACTGGCGCGTCAACCAGCAATTTGGCCATCATCCTGATCGACGCACGTCGTGGTATGCAGACCCAGACGCGACGGCACAGTTATATCGTCAGCTTGCTGGGTATCAAGCATGTGATCGTGGCGGTCAACAAGATGGATCTGGTTGATTTTGACCAGGCTGTCTTCGAGCGGATCAGAACCGAATACCTCGATTTTGCCGAACAGTTGGCGATATCTGATATTCGCTTTGTGCCGATTTCGGCCTTACGTGGCGACAATGTCGTGAACGCCTCAACCTATGCGCCTTGGTATGCCGGACCCACGCTGATGAAGCTACTGGAAACAGTGGAGGTGGATCATGACGTTCACCTCGGTGCTTTTCGATTGCCGGTGCAATACGTCAATCGTCCCAATCTGGATTTTCGCGGCTTTTGCGGCACCATCGCTGCGGGTGTCGTGCTGCCGGGCGATACTGTGGTTGCCCTGCCGTCCGGTAAGCAAAGCCGGGTCAAAACCCTTGTCACCTATGAAGGTGAGCAGACCCAAGCGCAGGCAGGACAGGCGATTACATTGACATTGGAAGATGAAATCGATGTTTCGCGTGGCGATATGTTGGTCAAGCTCGATAAGACATTGCCCAGTGTATCGACGGCATTTGACGCTCATATCGTTTGGATGAATGAGCAGCCGCTGCAAGTGGGGAAGGAATACGTTTTCAAGTTGGCGGGCAAGCAGGTATTTGGCCGGATTGAGCAAATTCTGCAACGTGTGGATGTAAACAGCTTGCTTGCGTCAGAAGCCCATCAACTCACCCTTAACGAAATCGGGCTATGCCGGGTATTTGTCAATGCGCCGGTGGTGTTTGATGCATACCGCCAGTGCCGCGGCACCGGTAGCTTCATTATGATCGACCGCCTCACCAACGCCACCGCCGGGGCCGGCATGATAACGGCGGCAGCCACTCCCCAAGTAGAAGCCGTATCCGAGTTGGCGCACTTGCGTGCCTTTGAAGTGGAATTGAATCAGTTGGTGCGTAAATACTTCCCACATTGGGAGGCAAAAGATATCAGCAAACTGTTTGGTCGCTAAACCCATAGCTGCTTGTAGGTAAGCGACTATGGGTAAGCCGCACCAGCTTACTGGATAGTGAACATATTCTGAAACTGAGCCATTTCGAAGACTTGTTTGACAGGTGCATGGCAATTAGTCAGGACAACATTTTTCTTCTGCATCGCTGCGCGCTCTTTCAATAAAAGTAGCATCCCCAAGGCGGAACTATCCAAGGATGGTACTTGGTCGAAATCAACGCGGATTTCCTGGACCTCGTTGGCATCCAGAAGCTCTTGACTGGCTTGGCGAAAATCCCGATGTTGTTGAAAATCAAACTGGCCCAATAACATCAGTCGGCCGACTTTCCCCTCAATTTTCACGATGGGTCGCATGGTTCCTTCCTCCGGTTTTGGCGGTAGAGATGTCGATCCTGAAATCAACGCCGCCATATATCCTATGAATAGAGTGTGTAAGCCATTTCCCCTCGGGACCTGTCTCAACTAAAACGAGGGGTATTCTTTTTATGGCAGAGGAGAAGGGTATTACAAGGTGACCGTGTACAACGAGACCCTTGTTTGAATTAGATTGAAAAGCAGCGTATGACTTAGAACCTGTCTAAAGTCTCGCGAGCTAAGGCAAGATAAGGCGAAAACAGCCGAGGAAGCGGAGTTTACACCGAGTAAATGAGCATTCCGAGGTCGTTTTCAACGCCATATTGCCGACGCGTAGCAGACTTTAGACAGGTTCTTACAAGCACCTCATATGATGAGGGCACTGTTGGCGTTACAACCGCAATGTCTCCAACAAGTCTGTTTCCAGACGTACCAATGACTTGGGGTCGGCCAATGCCGGGCCGGATAGGGTGAACGTGTCTTCCGCTCGCTCGCCCAGGGTCATGATCTTGGCGGAGTGAATGGCGACTGCATGAGCTGATAACACACGAGCAATCCGCGACAGCAAGCCCGGCCGATCGCCGGCCACCAAGGAGAGGATATGCAGCTTCTGCTTGTCGTCTGCGCGTATCAGTACCTGAGGGGGCAACGGAAAGTGCTTGAGCGCACGGCTCAATCGGCCATTCGGGGGTGCCGGTAAGGGGGAGGGGTGTTGCAGGAGCTGTCCCAATTCAAATTCGATATAGCCAATCAGGTCACGGTATTCAGTATCACGGCCATCTGCGATATCGACATAGAAACTGTCCAAGGCGTAGCCCTTGAGGGTGGTATAGATCTTGGCATCGAAAATACTGTAACCCCCACGCTCGAAAAAGGCGCAGATACGGGCGAACAGGTCTGGCTGATCGGGGCAGTAGACCAGTACTTGCAAACCGGCCTCGCCTTCCGTGGGGCGTGCGCGTACTACGATTTCCGCTTTATCGAAACGGCCCCAAAGGATGCGGCCGTGCCATGCAATTTCCGAGGCATCGTGACGTAGGAAGTAGACTGGGTCTAGTGTCTTCCACAATAGCTGGTGGGCGTCGTCACGCAAGCCCCGTAACCGCATCAGCCGCTGGGCTTCTTCACGCCGCTCGTCCAACGCATCGCTGGCATTGAGCGTGGCCCCGGTGAGATAGCGCCGGGTCGCCCGAAACAGGTCTTCCAACAGCTTGGATTTCCAGGCATTCCAAACCTTGGGGCTGGTACCGCGTATATCCGCCACCGTCAGCAGGTACAACGCAATCAAATGGCGTTCATCGCCTACCAGCTGAGCGAAGCTGACGACGGTATTGGGGTCGTAGACATCCTGCTTCTGTGCCACGTTGGACATGGTCAGGTGATGCTCGACCAGCCAGGCCACCATGTCGGTATCCTCTGCCGGCAGGCCATGGTTCTCGCAAAACTCGCGGGCATCCACCTTACCAAGTTGAGAGTGGTCTCCACCACGCCCTTTACCGATATCGTGGAACAGAGCCCCCAGATAGAGCACCTCGGGACGCACAAAGGTTTCGATCAGTTGCGAACAGGCCGGATATTCATGGTTGAAGGCCGGTGTAGCGAAACGACGCAGATTGCGTAATACCATCAGGATATGCTCATCCACGGTATAAACGTGGAAGAGGTCGTGCTGCATCCGCCCGACAATCTTGCCGAACGCCGGGATATACCGCCCCAATACACCGTATTGATTCATCCGCCGCATCACGCGCGTCGTACCATAGGGCTGGCGGACAATCTGCATGAACAATGCCTTGTTATCCGGGTCACGCCGAAAGGCAGCATTGATATGGGGCCGGGCATGCCACAGCGCCCGTAGCGTACTGGCGCCGATGGTGGTGAGTTCGGGGTGTTGTTGCAGGGTAAGAAAGGTTTCCAGGATTGCCGAGGGGGTTTGCTCATAGACCTCTGGATGGGCGATCTCCAAAACGTGGCCGTGCGCCACAAAATGCTCGCTCAATATCCTGGCGGCGATTGGCGCTTCGCCATAAAGCCGCTTACGGAGCGATTGAATCAGCAGCGGCTGCAACTGCGCCACAATCCGGGCGGATAGATAATAAACAGCCATCAGCTGTTCGCTGGCACGGCTGGCGGTGGTGTCCTCATAGCCAAAGCGTTTGGCCAGGGTGTTCTGGAAGTCGAACAGAATGCGATCTTCCCGTCGTTTGGCTACCAAGTGCAAGGCAATGCGGAAGGAGCACAACATTTGCTCAGCGCGTTTAAGCTTGCGCATTTCCTGGCCGGTCAGCATGCCGGCCTTGTGCAGACTGTTCCAGTCGTGGCCCAGGTTACAGGCGCGCGCCAACCAAAGAATCATATGCAAGTCGCGCAGGCCGCCCGGGGCTTCCTTCACATTGGGTTCCAGCTTGTTGATCGAGCCCTGGTGGCGATCGTACCGCTGTTGTTGCTCCAGCAATTTTGCTTCGAAGAAGCTGGCCGGGCTGAGATGTTGGAATACTGCCTCCACCAGCGCCGAATAGGCTGCACCGTTGCCGGCCAGCAAACGGGTTTCCAACAATGTGGTCTGCACTGTGATGTCGCGGCCGGCTTCAGTCAGGCACTCTGCCTGTGTGCGCACGCTGTGGCCCACTTCCAAGCCTAGATCCCACAACCAGCCGATAAAGCTTTCCACTTGGTCCAGCGTCGTTTGCGTTGTCTCGTCGGGCAGCAGAAACAACAGGTCAGTGTCTGAGCACGGAAACAACTGGCCGCGGCCATAACCGCCAACCGCAATCAGTGCGACGGCCGGGTCCATTCCACGCTCACGCCAGCGTTCGATTAGAAAGGCATCGACCAAACGGGCTTCTTGCTCCAGTAGTGGCAGAGCGTGTTCAGGGTCATGGTAATCGTTATGTATCGCCGCACGCGCGGCCTGTAAGTGTCGGCGGAGTTCAGCGCTAGTAGGGGCACATGGTTTGATCATAGAAGGCTGTAAAGCAGGCAAATGGGTTGTACTCATGGGAGCCGCAAGTCTGTAGACCGGTTCTAAGAACCTGTCTAAAGTCTGCTGTGCGTCAGCAATACGGCGTTGAAAACACCCTTGGAATGCTCATTTACCAATCGTAAACGCCGCTTCCTCGGCTGTTTTCGCCTTGTCTAGCTCTAGCTCGCGAGACTTTAGACAGGTTCTAAGACAGCATGGCGCTTAACCACGCTGCATTGCAATAAGCATCAGCCCATCGGGCAACCGTGTTTCGCTGACCAGGCGAAAACCATGGTTCTCATACAGCGTAATAGCTGGCGTATTGGCAGCAGCGGTCGAAACACGAACAGCTTGTTGGCCTGCCTGGCTGATGACGGCAGTCAGCAATGCGCGTGCAATGCCGCGCCGTTGTGCATGTGGGGCAACAACCAGTCGGCAAATCTCTAATGTTTCTTCCTGGGTGAGCAAGCCCACGGCACCCAGCAGCTCGCCATCTTCTCGCCAACCTATCAGGGTTTCACCGCAATCCATCAAATCGGACAAGGTTTCGCGCAACGGCGGCAGGTTGGCATAGCCGATCAGTTCCGCCTCCTGACGGTAGGCATGCCGTTGCACATTCAGTAACTCGCCGGCTTGCAAAGCATCAGCCAGATCCAGCTTGATCAGCATGCTGTGGCTCCCGGATAAAAATTCGACCTATCAGTGTCTGGATGACACTGCGCTTAAACAGTAAATATTGGAGAGGGTATGAACAACAACATAGAACGTTTCATTGTGCTCACAGGCGGGCCTGGATCAGGGAAAAGTACGCTGCTTGATCGTTTGGAGCAAGCGGGCTACGTACGTTCTGACGAAGCAGGTAGAGGCATTATTCAGCATCAAGTAGCGATTGGTGGTCATGCTTTACCCTGGTGCGATCCAGCTGCTTTCGCCGAACAGATGCTGGCTTGGGATATGCGCTCGTATCAACTTGCACAAAACAAGTCCGGTCCCGTTTTCTTTGACCGAGGGGTGCCCGATGTGGTGGGTTATCTGCAACTGGTTGGCTTGCCGGTGCCGGCGCATATGGAAAGCGCGGTAGAGATTTTTCGCTACAACCCACGTGTTTTCATTACACCGCCTTGGCCCGAAATATTTTGCCAGGACAACGAGCGAATGCAGAGCTACGCAGAAGCTGTCCGTACCTATGAGTCCCTGGTAAAGACATACCTAAAGTATGGCTACGAACTGATTGAACTGCCACGTCTACCTGTTGATGAAAGGGCGCAGTTTCTCTTGTCGGAAGTATGATGATGAAATAGGCAAATAAATCGGCATAGGGGCGACCAGATGTTCTGGCCGACCCCTGCCACACCACCCGGCATGCGGGTCCGCACCGGGCGGTTGGAGCAGTTGAGGTCAATCTGCCTCCAATTGATGCACATCGCCCGGTT
>NZ_PDZH01000219.1 GCF_002735695.1 Chitinimonas sp. BJB300 | reverse complement strand
GATGGTAGCCGCGTCGGTGGGGCCGTCGCTTACCTCACCAAATACCTGACCAAGAACCTCGACGGTAAAAGCGAACAGCGCCGCGAAGACGGCGAACACCTCGCCATGGGTGACGACTACGAAGCCGATACCGACAGCATTACCGGCGCACAGAAGGTCCGCGCCTGGGCCAGCCTGTGGCATGTGCGGCAGTTCCAGTTCTACGGCGGCCCACCCGTTGCCCTGTGGCGCGAACTGCGCAAGCTGCGCGGTACAAAGCAGGACGACACCGTAATTGACCAAGCCGCAACAGCAGCCGATACCGGCGACTGGAGCTTGTTCTGCCAGCTCCTGGGCGGCCCGCTGGCCCGTCGTAAAGACCTGCCGCTATCGCTGGCTAAGGAAGACCGCCCCGAGCAAGTGAATCGCTACGGTGAGGCTGCCTGCGCCGTGGTGAAGGGGGTGGAAGCCGGGTCGGCTAAGGTAGTGACCCGTACCAAGACCTGGGCGATCGACTGGCGTAAGAAGCAGTCGATGTTTGAAGGCGCGGCCGAAGGACTCGCCGCCAGGACGGGCGAAGCTCGGCCATCTAGGACTTGTGCCAATAACTGTACGCAGTTGTTGGCCGACGCTCTAACCGAGCCACTGCCGCTACCTGAAGACCAAGATTTTAGGGATGACCACGCGGAATCAGACCCCCCACCTGGGTGGGATGCCCCTGTAGACCTGGGTTTCAACGAACCGCCACCCTTTGATGCAGGTTATTTCGACCACTGCGCCGATGCCGGCCCGCCTGAATGGTGGACCGACCGGGACGAGTGTGCGCATCTAGATGGGAATGCGGAATTGGTGCGCTGTGAAGACGGTTTATAGCTCTGAAGTTATACCTGCTCGTGAATGAGTAAAGCCGGGTCGGGTGATCCCGAGCTGGCTTTCTAGTTCAACTCCTCTGAAGTCTCAACAGTTACCTCTACTTATTTTGTTTGTGTTTTTCTGCTTGGTTGCATAACCATTTTAATTACAAGAGGTGAGAATGGCGGTGCCTTGACAGGCAAACTAGTGTATGTGCGTTTAAAGCATTGAGCTTTTGGATTTTCTATATTTGTCCTTACTGAATCTATAACAGCTTCTTTGGCTATAATCAGATACATCACCACTTTCCCGCCGTTTAGATCATAACAGCCATCTTTTGTGTCTAACTTTAAGGAATTATTGTATTTGAGAAACTCGTCTTGATATTCTACGTATCCAAGTCTGTTTTTATTCTGTTGCCACAGACGCTCAGTTTCTTTTAAAGTTGATATTGCAAGCGCCGATGAAGAAGCTGTACTGCATAGTAAGATGAAAGCCATATTTATCAGTGGACTCATACATTTACTCCAGTTTAGATATTGAACTATTTGGCTTCACTGTGTTTGGTATAAGAACAGAATATGCTGTTTCACAGAAATTACCAGCTGATCAATCATTACCAAATTTCTTAATTGATATTAGCCAGAATATTGCACTTGCGACAGTGGCATACACAACTGCAATTATGCCAGACCTAACTGAACCCTTGAGTATCAAAAGAGCATGTTCTGGAAATTTCTGCCAGCTAAGTAGTACCCATAATCCAAAAAAAACAACATAAAAAATAAAGCCTACCAATGCTCCCAGAATGAGGTAGGCTTTTAAACTGCTGATGTTCTTTCGTTTCAAAATGAAATACATGGGGACGCCAATAATAAACGCAGCCAAGTATCCGCATATGGCTAGAATATTTGGTCCCCATGCAGCCTCCCAGCTGGAATAAAAAATCAGACCAATTAGATATAGAAACAAAGCAGGCACACCTGGTGAAACGAAGAAACCGATCACCACGCGTAGTTTAGCTGCGGTCATTTATGCCGATCTATTTGCATGAGCAGGCCTTAACGGCATCATCTGTAAGTCCATACCAGACATTGTTGATTGGGTTACTAATTGGGGAATTAGGGCCCTGCAACCAACCGGTCCCCTCTCCAAAGTTATTGGCAACACCGCCATTGACTGTTCTCGCAACATAACCTGGGAACAATGGATGGTCACGCATCGTGACATTCACAACAACTTGCGAGCCGTTACTAGTCATGGAATAACTCTTAACTGGACTAGACTTAAACGGAGCAGCCCAAGACGGACTTGCATCGTTTGCAGTGCCGGTTGGTGTTGCAGGTTTAGGCGAGCCTGGTGTGGGGTGGTTACGAACATAGTCTTCAAGGCATTTTTTATCGGCAGCTGAAACATTTACCCGCTTGTTGTAATAGTGGTAGTCAGAATCGCCTGGCTTCATAGAACTTGGCCAACCGTCGGGTTGGGGAAAGTTGATCTGGGGACCTCCCGGTACATTGCATGTAACTCTTCCGTTTTGTGCGGTGCATTCAAGACCCAGTGGGTCCGTGAAACTCAAGGGATTGCCGCCCACATAGGTGTAGGTATTGATCCCGCCCGCCAACCCTATCGGATCGCTCTGTAGGTATCGTCCATCCTTCGCACTGTAATCCCGGAAGTAATTGTAAACCTCCTTCCCTGATGCCGCTTCCCCGCTAAAAGCCCGTTTCCTCTAGTACCTCCGCAGTTTACAACCCCATTCGCTCAAGACGCATGGGCTTAGGACAGGGATTTTTCCCTAGATGCAGGTTTTCAGCAAACGCAACGCGGCCCCGGATGGGTATTTCCGGAGCCGCGCGAGGGAGTGTGTCTAGAAGCGGTGCTTAGGCGAGGTTAGTTGATTACTCAACGGACCCTAGTCGCAAATGCGCTGCGGGGTGGGTGGCGGCATGGACGGCCTTGAGCCGGCCAATGCTCACATGCGTATAGATTTCCGTCGTGGTGATTTGGGCATGACCCAGGATCAATTGCAGGGCGCGCAGGTCCGCCCCGTTATCCAGCATGTGTGTGGCGCAGGCATGCCGGAACATGTGGCAAGCACCCGGGCGGTCAATGCCGGCATGGTTCAGGTATTTGCGCACCATGTCATTGAGCCGGTTGTTACTGAACATTTCACCGTAATCCGTCAGAAACAGCTGACCGTCATCTGCACCCACCACCAACGCGGGCCGAACATCGTCCAGATACTTGGTCAACCAAGCACAGGCCCGTTCCCCAATCGGGACGATCCGATCCTTGTTGCCCTTGCCCTGGCGTATCCGCAATGTACCGTGCGGCAGGTCGAGATCATGCAGGGTAAGCTGTATCAGCTCGCTTTTACGCACACCACTTGCATACAGCGTTTCCAAGATGGTCCGATTACGCAACCCCATCAAGGTTGTCAGGTCCGGTTGGCTCAGCACACTTTCCACTTCTTCCCGGCTTAGGACGGCATGCGGCAGGCGACGCGGTGCCTTGGGGAGCTCCAGCTCTGCCGCCGGGTTGTACAGGATATAACGTTGACGGGTGAGCCATTTGCAGAAGGCTTGCAGCGAGTGGAGTTGACCTAGTTGCGTGCCAATGGTCAGCGGTTGCCCATCCGTCTTGCGATAGTCGTATAGGTGCCGCTGGTAGCGTTCCAACAGGTCGCGGCTCAGGTCGTGCAGCTGCGCAATATCACGTTCCGCGCACCAAGCCAGGAAGCCCTCCAGCGATACCTTGCGCTTCTGCACCGTCGCGGCGCTGTAGCGGGCTTCGGACCAGCTCAGGAAGGCTGTCAGGTAACGTCGTAACGGCGTATCGACCGCGGCTTGAGGGGTCGCCTTGGCGGGTGTGCGTGGCTTCCGACGTAGCACACGTTGCTTACGCATGGGCTTCCCCCGCTACAGGGTGTTCAAGGCGCGATGGGGGATATGACCTGACCAAGCTAACGGCGTCAGTACCGTGCATTTCCGCTAACACAGGGCCGCTATCTTCCCCAACACCCGTCATGACAGGCATTGCGGCTAATCCGGCAGGTCGGCAGACCGCCGCGAGTGGGCCGTTTTGGGCCCGCATTGCCCCCGCGTTCCGGGGGGACTCCCCCCGCGAACT
>NZ_PDZH01000218.1 GCF_002735695.1 Chitinimonas sp. BJB300 | reverse complement strand
ACCTACCATCGCCGACAAGCCCGTTGCTGTCGCCGCACCAAACGTGCTCAGCAAATAGTCGGTGTACAAATCGAGTTCTTTGTTCTTCATGGCGACAGGTTATCGTATGCACTGCGTAACATCAGTTGGTAAATGAGCATTCCGAGGATGTTTTCAACGCCGTATTGCTGACGCGCAGCAGACTTTAGACAGGTTCTAAGGGTGAAAGTCTGTTGCAGACATTGGACAAACTGTCAGATGAAAGCGCATAAAAATGCCCCGGGAGACCGGGGCAAAGTGTAGCGAAGTAAGCAAGATCAACTGTGTAATTACATACCTGTACGGTTGCCAAACGACTGCAGTACCGTCAACAGGCTGGTCAGGTTATCGGCAACACCGCCTTGCGCCACTTTCTCGGTTGCCGCAGCGCCTGCCATGGTGTTCATGCTGTAGATCTGCATGACGCCTTGGTTGGATGCAGCCTGCGCCAGCGTATTTTGTTGCTGTTGGGCCGATACCGCATTCTCAAACAGAATGCCCGTGGAGTGCGCCATGGTCTGGTAGATCGAACCCATCGCCATGGCTGGCGCTTCGCCCAGCACCTTGACGTTGGACTGGGTGACGGCGTCGGTGATTTGGTTGTTTACAGCGGTTGGGAAAGCCATTGATTTTCTCCTGTTCCAAAAGATGAGGTGTTAGCGATCTGCCGCGAGTGGCCGCCAGTGGGGTAGTACGCACGATTCCGCTCTCGCACGACATTTCTCCAGCTAAGGACCACTCGCTACAGACTTCGAACAAGTCTTTAGTTACGGTTTCTGGAAGCTTTTAAGTACAGCCATCATGCTGGTCAGGTTATCCGCGACACCGCCTTGCGAGACTTTCTCGGTGGCTGCGGCATCTGCCATAGTGTCCACGCTATAGATTTGCATGACGCCCATGTTGGAACCAGCCTGGGACAAGGTGTTTTGCTGCTGCTGCGCCGAGATGCTGTTTTCGAACAGAATACCGGTAGAGTGGGCCATGGTCTGAAACATCGACCCCATCGCCATGGCCGGCGATTCAGCCAGTATCTTGACGTTGGTTTGGGTTACCGCATCGGTGATCTGGCTGTTGATTGCTGTAGGGGATGCCATTGTCTAGCTCCTTGTCGAGCCTGAAAACTTAACGGCGGAAAGACTGCAATACGGTTAGCAGGCTGGTCAGGTTGTCGGCAACACCGGCTTGCGACACCTTCTCTGTACCGGCTGCATCGGCCATGGTGTCTACGCTGTAGATCTGCATTACACCCATGTTGGAGGCGGCTTGGGCCAGGGTGTTTTGTTGCTGCTGGGCCGATACGGCATTTTCAAACAGGATACCGGTGGAGTGGGCCATGGTCTGGAACATGGAACCCATCGCCATTGCTGGTGCTTCACCGAGGACCTTTACATTGCTTTGTGTAACGGCATCGGTGATTTGGTCGTTAACTGAAGTTGGAAAAGCCATTTGGTAACTCCTTACATTCACGTTAAAAGGTAAGGCACGCTGCCGGCGTGTCGCCTGGGTGATATCTGGCGGTTAGTCCCGACTTGTTGTCGTGCTACTGCATGGACGTCGTGGTTGGCGAGTTGTGAAGTACTTCTGACGGAGCTGGTGCCGATGCTTGAGTGGCACTGGATGTGTCCGCTGCTTTAATTTGCTCGTTTTGCAGCTGGGTCACAACGGCCTGCAACTGTTGTGTAAGGGGCCCGAAGTACTGATTGAAACAGTTTTCGACTTCTTTTTTCGCCAAGTTAGACAAATGGTCGGCTATCTGTGTTAACGCCAGTTGGCTGGAAGCCTGCAACCCCGCCATGGCAGGTTGCAGGCTGGATGGCCGTAGCTCGGCCAAGCTCTGGCTACTTTCCAGCAGTTTGAGAATGGCCTGTTCTTCGGTTTCCTGAACTTGCAGGGCCTTGCTGGAACTGGCCTGGATGGATTCCAGAATTTCGCGCATGGTGGAGTTGGCGTGGATTTGTCCCTGCGCAATGGTCCGTTGCACCTGTTGCCGGGCGAGCTGAGCTTGACTGGGCGCAGCGGGCGCTTGGCTTTGTATGTTTTGTTGCAAACTAAGCAACTGCTGCTCTTCATCAGGGCTCAATGATCGGGCCAGGTAATCTTCGGCGATTTGGCGCAAGCCCAGATTCAGGGTGTCAGCCGCCATGGCCAGCTCCTTCAGGCGGGGTAGTGGTACTGGCTGTTGGATCTGCAACCAATGGCGTCAGCACGTTGTGTATTGTCTGCAGCGCCTGTACCGCACGAAGAAACTTGTTGCCGTCAGCGCCCGCAGTGGTTTGTGTCACCGCATCGCCCCAGCTATGCAGAACATCGCTCAGCAGGTTGGAAACAGTATGGTGCAGGGTATTCAGTTCGTCGTTCATGTTGGTTCCCTCCTGGCTATGCGGTATATCGCCGCGTTAAACGCCTTGCCTGGCGGCACGCCCGGCAAGTCTGTTCTAGGAACGCTGCTGAATGGATGTTGTGAAGGCTGACGGTACGGGTTTCAGACGGCTTGCAGAAACAAAGCTTGTTCCGCCATGCGCCGGCGTAGCAGTCCGGGTAACACTTGGTTTCCGGCGTGGTCCCAACATGGGAATTGCTGCGCGGCCCCAACATAGTTCTGTTCGTTCAACAGCCGCAGCAATGTGGACGCGCCAAGATCTTCAAGACCCACGTTGTAGCTGAAGCTGACCAGCGCCGAGAACTGGTTGCTGTTCAGCGGTACCGAAACCAACTCGCTGACCCCGGTTTCAAAATGCGACAGATCTTGCAGCAGTAGTTGTGCGGCCTGCGCTGCTGTGATCACCATGCCGGCATGCACTTCGTCACCCGTGTGGCCATAGCCTATGGTCCATATTCCAACCGAGTCTTGATAGGCGCTCAGGCGCAGGCCTTCGAACTGCTTGATGAGATTGATACCTTGGGCATTGATTTGCATATCCACTCCTTTGGGCTGATAGGGAGACGCCAGACCACGGGTATGGCGGTTTCTGGTAAGAACGGATGAAGTCGAGAAATGTGAACGAAGCAATACGCCTAGCGGGCTTTGTTTACGGAAGACTTGGCGCTATGGAGGAAAGTTCTGCGGGCCTGTCAATGTGCTGTTGCGCGTTGTTCATACGGTATTGGAAATGCGCTAGGAATGCTGCTTCCGCAGTCGTTTTCGACTTGCCTTGCTCTGGCTTGTGAACCCTTGGGCGGGTTCTGAGCAGCTCCCTGGCCGATAGGCAGATCAGGCTGTTTTATCAGGCAATGGGGCAGGTAATGCAGGGGAGGCGACTTCCGATACTGCTTAGGCGGAAGTCGCTTTTACTGGCGCTGTTTAATGCGTGGTGACAGAAGAGGGTGGGGTATCGGCAAATTGCAGGTATTGCTGTACGCCAGCGAGATAGGCCGGTGATACGTTGCTCAATAGTTGCTGCAGATTTTCGTAATGCGCCTTCCACTGTTGAGTCGCTGACTCGTGCAGGGCTGAGAGCGCCAGCATGCCGTCGCCGCTACTGCGTACATCCATGCAGTTGTGCAAGAACCCGTACAACTGTTGATTCAGCAGCGCGGGTATTTGCATTTGCCAGTTCAATATCTCCTGGCGTAGCTGTTGCTCGGTCTCGCTATGCTGTTGGTAGTAGTTGATCAGCGCCGGCATGTCTCCGCGTGTACAGAACGTCGACCAAGTGGTTTGCTGCTGTGTCTGCTGCCAATCGCTTACGCGTTGCCCACTGTCCAAATAGGCTTGCAGCCCACTTTTCCAATCTGCCGCAGAAGGCTGAAACGCCGATGCCATGCCGGTGTAGAGGTTTTGCGAGGCTTGCCACGTGTTTTCAAGGCAGCGTAGCCATGAAGTTATAGGGTGTTCAGTCATTTCTGGTTACCTTACTGATGTTACGCAGTGCATACGATAACCTGTCGCCATGAAGAACAAAAAACTCGATTTGTACGGGCTTGTCGGCGATGGTAGATGGTGCAGTGAGCCACGACCAGGTCACGCGTTTTTTGTCCAAG
>NZ_PDZH01000217.1 GCF_002735695.1 Chitinimonas sp. BJB300 | reverse complement strand
CGATCCACGCTTCCTTCCCACGCTCGGTCGCCCTCACGCAGTTGCGCTTCACTTCGTTCGCTGTGATCAACTTACGGCGGGACTTCCACCCGCAGGAGTGCGCCCATGCTGGGCGCACAAAACCAAGCCCCTACTGCAACAATATGCAGCAGGGGCCAAATGACCGCTAGACCTAAGCTTAAAGTGCTGCGACGATCTTGATTTCCACCTTGTACTCAGGCGCAGCCAATCGGGACTCGACAGTTGCCCGAGCCGGCGTATGGCCCTGAGGTACCCAAGCAGACCAAGCACGATTCATCGCGTCATAGTCCTCTATATCAGCCAACCAGATTTGCGCAGTCAGAATCTTAGTTTTATCACTACCCACCTCACCAAGCAGGCGATCAATCAAGGCAAGGATTTCCTCCGTCTGCGACTGCGTATCTGCATTCAGCATGACATCCGCCACCTGGCCTGCGAGATACACCGTGTTGTTGTGGACGACAATCTCGGACAGGCGCGGACCGACGTGATAGCGCTGAATAGACATAATTTCCTCGAAGAACAAAAAACAAAGGGCGACTCAAGGCCGCCCCGGCTAACCAACTACGAATTATGCCAGTTCAACACTACGCAAGCGCAAGGAAAAATCACGCAGCGCTTCGATGCCGCTGGCCTCTGCCCGAACGCACCAATCCTGCAACTGCTTGAGCAACTGTTCTTTAGTATAAGAAGAGCGCTCCCATAACACCGTCAATTCTTGGCGCATACGATAGATCGTATCCAATGTCTTGGATTCCGCCAACAATGCATCCAGACTCGCCTGCTCATGCGGAGGCGTATCTTTTCGATCCTGCTTTAACCAACGCTTCATGGCGCTATGGGGGTTCAGCTGCGGATTGGGTAGATTTGGCATACGCTCGCGTAGCACCTCTACCTCCGCTGTCACCGTGGCTTTAAACTGACGGGCATAGGCAGAAGCGATCTCATAGCGATTAGCAATAATCGCCTGCAAGGTATCCAAATCCGCCAAAGGCTTAGGCGCCAGCACCCGAACAGCTGGGGCAACGCGACGGACCTTGGCCAAACCCAGCATCTCTAGAATACGGATATACATCCAGCCAATATCAAACTCAAACCATTTGTTCGACAGCTTGGCCGAAGTCCCAAAGGTATGGTGATTATTATGCAGCTCCTCACCCCCAATCAGGATCCCCCACGGCACAATATTGGTTGAGGCATCTTCATTTTCAAAGTTACGATAGCCCCAGTAATGACCGATCCCATTAATAATGCCGGCAGCAGTGAGCGGAATCCAGACCATTTGCACAGCCCATATCCAGATGCCATTTACACCAAACAAGAGCAGGTTCACCACCGCCATGGTGACCACACCCCATACACTGTGCTTGCTATAAACATTACGCTCAATCCAATCATCGGGCGTGCCATGGCCGTATTTCTCCATGGTATCTTTGTTTTTTGATTCGGCGCGATAAAGCTCGGCACCCTCAAAAAACACCTTCTTGATTCCCAGCACCTGAGGGCTATGCGGGTCTTCCAAAGACTCACACTTGGCATGGTGTTTACGATGAATTGATGCCCACTCCTTAGTCACCATTCCCGTGGTGAGCCAAAGCCAGAATCGAAAGAAATGGCTAGGAATCGGGTGTAAATCAAGCGCTCGATGAGCCTGATGACGATGCAAAAAGATGGTAACCGATGCGATAGTGATGTGGGTAAGGCCCAGCGCCACAACGATATAACCCCACCAGGGCAAATCAATCAGACCATTTAGCCACGAAAGCATGAAGGTTCCTTGAGAGCAGATAGGTGATGATTTAGATTCTACGCTGAATCAATTACCTAGCGTGCGCTCGAACTCTGACTGGCATCAACATTTGGCGAAATATTGACGGGAGATATCAGATGAAGATCGCGACGAGGATAGGGAATTTCTATGCCATGCTGTGCAAACGATTTCCAGATTTTGATATTGAGTTGCGAGCGTAAGGCTGCCGTTCCAAGACCGGGGTCGACAATCCAGAATGCCAGCTCCAAATCAATGCCACTCTCACCAAAGCCTTTAACGAAAACCTGAGCAATCGGTTCTGTCAGAATTCGAGCCTCATTATGCGTGGTTTCAATTAAAAGACTAATTGCATGTTCCAGATCAGTGTCATACGCCACCTGTACAGGTAGTACTACTCTTAACAAATGATCCGAATGGGATAAGTTCAAGACTGTATTGGTAATCAGTGTTTCATTTGGAATAATCGCTTCGGTACCATCACCTAACTTAAGCAATACATAACGCGACGTAATTGCAGTGATTGTCCCTTGGCGGTTATCGATGTTGACCAGATCACCTATTCGAATCGATCCATCAAGCAAGATAATGAAACCCGATACATAATTACTGGCTATCTTTTGTAGGCCAAAACCCAATCCAACACCCAATGCACCGCTAAATACTGACAACACGGTGAGGTCTATACCCACTAAGGGTAGCGCAATCATCACCCCGACAATAATCAGCAGTGTACGAACTATTTTCGTAATCACCACTCGCAGGCTGAGATTGATAGATTGAGCCCCCATCATACGCTGTTCAAATAAACGACCAAGCCACAACGTGAATAACATAGTAATTGCTATTGATATCAGACCATGCAAAATCAATAGTATTGATATTCGCTGCTTACCAATATTAAAACTAACGCTATCCAAACCAGTTTGGATTTCTGGAAGCAGCCCTGTGATATGAAGAGCAAAGCCTAACCAAAGCACGCCGGCTACCCAGGGAATTGCTCGGCGTATCCATACCGATTGGGCAAATACTTCCTGTAGCAGATAAACCGCAGCCCGCACAAGCACCATGGTGGACAATAAGCTGGTAGACAATCGTAGCAATGTGACGCTATGTCCTTCCCGCCAAATGAAGGTGGCCAACTCGACACTTAGCCAAAATAGTAATGGGAAAAGTAAACGTGCAATACCTTCGGAACCAAAGCGCCAATTTTCAGCGCCGCTCTTACGTAATTTGGGCCGAAGAAGGCGACTGAAAACCCAAGCTAGAATAGCGCTTCCAAGCAAGACCAATAACTGCATGCCCAAATGCGGCTCAGTCAATCCAGCGCGCTGAAACTCTTCTAGAAAGTCGTATAGTGGCGTAGCCCGCAGATTCGATTGCATAACCAATTCTCAGCCTATCGAACGGATTTTACGCAACGTAGCCGTTGTCGAAGTATCAAAACAAAATGGGATGGAATGTACTTCTCCCCCCCACTCCAACACCTCCTTACTACCTACGATATTCTCTGGTGTCCAATCACCACCTTTAACCAAAATATTAGGCTTAATCGCCATAATCAGGTCATAAGGCGTATCTGAATCAAACCACGTAACCAAATCGACAGCCGCCAGTGAAGCCAATACCGCGGCGCGATTCTCTGTCGGATTAATAGGGCGATCATTCCCTTTCCCCAAGCGCTTCACCGATATATCGGTATTTATAGCTACAACCATAGCTGCACCGAGCGCCCTGGCCTGAGCCAGATAAGTAACATGTCCTCGGTGCAAAATATCGAAACAGCCATTGGTAAAAACCAAAGGGCGTTTTAGAGAAGCCAGTCGTTCTACCAATGCCTCAGGAGCACACAGCTTGCCTTCAAACAAGGGCAAATCATATCGAGTCATCAAACAATCACTTTTCCAAGTACCAGACAAACTGATTTCGGCTAAGAAACAGTACTGTAATTGCACTGCACAGGATTTCTATGGAAATCACGGAGTGGTGTAGTTACTCATCAATCAGTATTAAACAAACTACGATTGTATCTTCAAGAAATGGTGAGTGCTTGTTCTTCTATGGATAAAGACATTCCGGTCCTAGCTTGCTGGTCTGGACCACCTGGATATCGTCTAACTAGCGCTGCCTAGCACCGCCAAGCCCCTATGCCGCACTCATCGCGAGTGCGGCACTTTCCTGTTGTGCTCCCCCAAAGCAAAAGCCCCGGTCTCTGTTGAGACCGGGGCTTCACTGTAAGGCGCCTGGCAGTGACCTACTTTCACAC
>NZ_PDZH01000216.1 GCF_002735695.1 Chitinimonas sp. BJB300 | reverse complement strand
TGCCTGAGCATCAAGACGCAGAAGAACCCATTCGCACTTTGCCGCAAGTTACTGATCAACGCCTCCCGCGCGGCTTATGATCAGTTACAGCTGCTTCTCGCAGCTACTGCGTAACATCAGTAAATAATCCAAGCCGGCGAACAACACTATGTATACCGAGACCATTCAGTCGACCTCGCCGGAGCCAGCCTCTTACGGCTGGACTCAGTGGTGGAGCCGCTTCAATCTAAGCCGTGGTGCCGTGGTATTCATTACCGCCATCGCCGTTTTCCTGCCCATTGGCCTGATCATCTGGCAGAGCACGCTCTCCGCGCCATTCTTTGCCCCCAACAAACAATACGGCCTGGATGCGTATCGATTTATTTTTGCTGATCCGGATTTCTGGTCAGCTGCCAAGAACTCGTTGGCCATCGCGATAGGTATGGTTGTGATTGCCGTCCCGTTCGGGGGGGCGCTCGCTTTTCTGATGGCCCGTACCGACCTGCCGGGGCGGCGCTGGCTGGAGCCGATGATCCTTGTGCCGGTTTTCGTATCCCCCTTGGTGCTGGCGTTTGGCTACGTAGTCGCCATGGGGCCGGTTGGCTTCTACTCCATCTGGGTCAAACAGCTGCTCGGTCTGAGCCAGGTACCCTGGAATATCTATTCTCTCAGCAGTATTGCCGTCATCGCTGGGCTTACCCATGTGCCTCATGTTTATCTCTATTCCTCGTCGGCGTTGCGCAATTTAGGTTCCGATGTCGAAGAGGCGGCGCGCGTCTCAGGTGCCAGTCCTCTGCGGGTTGCACTCAATGTCAGCCTGCCCATGACGGCGCCGTCGCTGATGTTTGCTGGGGTGCTGGTGCTGTTTCTCGGCTTTGAGATTTTTGGTCTGCCGCTTGTATTGGGTGATCCGGAAGGGCATCTGGTGATGGCGACTTATCTCTATAAACTCACCAACAAGTTGGGCATACCGTCTTACCATTTGATGGCCGCTGTTGCCGTCTGTTTGATTGCCATTACGTTTCCTCTGGTGTTGTTGCAACGCCGTCTTTTACGTAGTGCTGCACGGTTTGTGGCCATGAAAGGCAAGGCAACCCGGCCCAAGGCTTTGCCACTAGGCATATGGAAGTGGTTCGCTGCCATCATCGTATTTGCCTGGTTGGTGTTTACGCTGGTTATTCCAATCTCTGGCATTGCCCTGCGCTCTGTCGTTGAGTATTGGGGGGAGGGTGTACCGCTTGGCGAGGCACTGACGCTAAACCACTTCAAAGAAGTGTTTGCACAACCCAACCTGGTACGTGCCATTGTCAACAGCATGCTGATCGGCGTGATTGGTGGTGGCTTGGCGGTCATTTGCTACACCGCCTTGAGCCTCGCCGCACATCGCAAGCAAGACGGGGTAACCCGCGCCATTGATTACTTGGTACTGGTACCGCGCGCCGTGCCCGGCGTGCTGGCCGGTCTCGCCTTTCTGTGGGTGTTCCTGTTTGTTCCTGGCTTAAAAGAACTGCGCAACGGCATCGTCAGCGTGTGGATTGCTTATACGGTTGTCTGGCTTGCTTATGGCATGCGCTTGATCTCATCCGCGTTGATCCAGGTAGCCCCGGAACTGGAGGAAGCAGCCCGTGTTGTGGGCGCGAGTCGTGCTCGTACCCACCGTCAGATCACCGTACCGTTGATCAAGTACGGACTGCTCGCAAGCTGGCTCTTGGTGTTCATGATTTTCGAGCGTGAGTACTCAACCGGTGTTTATTTGCTGGCTCCTGGCTCCGAGGTAATTGGCTCAATGCTTGTCTCGTTGTGGGCCGCTGGTGCCATTGACCTTGTGGCCGCGCTTTCTCTTATCAATATTGGCCTAGTCGCGATTGGTCTCGCGGTGGCCTTGCGTTTCGGAGTTAAGCTCCATGACTAAACTCATCGTGAATGACCTTCATCTGCAATATGGTGATAACCCTATTCTCAAAGGCGTGTCTTTCGAATTGCAACCTGGCGAAGTGGTGGCGCTGCTGGGTGCATCGGGGAGCGGCAAGACTACGCTGTTGCGCGCCGTGGCTGGCTTGGAATCTCCACACCAAGGCTGTATCAGCATTGGTGGACAGTCGCTATACGACGCTGCGCGTGGGATTGATCTACCGGTAGAAAAGCGTGGTCTCGGTCTGGTCTTTCAATCCTATGCACTATGGCCGCACAAGACCGTCTTTGATAACGTGGCGTATGGTCTGACCCTTCGCGGCACCAGCAAACAGGAAATAGACGATCGGGTGCTCGCAGCACTCAAGAGCCTTGATCTCGTCCATTTGGCTGAACGCTTCCCCAATCAGTTGTCGGGTGGCCAGCAACAGCGTGTTGCGATTGCCCGCGCCCTTGTCTACAACCCGCCCGTCATCCTTCTGGATGAGCCGCTTTCCAATCTCGATGCCAAGTTGCGTGAAGAAGCGCGTGCCTGGCTGCGTGAGTTGATCGTGACCCTGAAGCTCTCTGCGCTGTGCGTGACCCACGATCAAACCGAAGCCATGGCAATGGCTGATCGTATCCTACTACTAAAGAATGGCCGAATAGAGCAGGAAGGTCGACCGGAAGAAATGTACGGTGCCCCAAGCACCCTCTATACCGCCGAATTCATGGGGAATAACAACCGTCTGCAAGGCCGAGTAACCGAACTTCGGGATGGTCGTGCATTGCTGGAGGGTCCTGGCTGGCGGTGCTGGGGAGCTGTGCGTGGCTCGCTAAAAATGGGGGACGCCGCTGTGGGCCTGATTCGTCTGGAGCGCGTGCGTTTGGCGGACGGTGACGGAGAAAACCGCATTGCCGCTTCGTTGGTCACATCGATGTACTTAGGCGATCGCTGGGAGTATCTGTTCAAACCCGGTGAAAATCGTCTCCGTGCCTATGGCGAGCATGCAATTCCGGCTAATACCCCTGCTTGGCTCGAACTGCCGGTCAATGATCTTTGGCTTTTCCCTTCGGATGGCTAGATCCACTGCTCTGGCTGTATTCAAGCGATATCTGAATTACCGAGGTAATAGAACCCGCTTAGCGTCTAGCTTGGTGGGTTTTCATCTAAGAACCTGTTTACGATCTTGCTGCGCAGCCGTGATGGGGACTCATGTGCTGCTCGAAATCTTTATGTAACCACGTACATTCCGGTTTCTGCGCTGCGCTTCACCCCGCGATAGATCGTAAACAGGTACTCAGATACCGACATACCTTCCTGGCTTGTGATTGACGGTAATCACCACATTCACGGCCGCTGCCGCCAATACAGAAAGCGCAACACTACGCACATCCAGTAACAGCAGCGACCCAATCAGGATCATCACATCGGCGGCCATCTGGATGTGGCCGGCGCGCCAGCCATACTTTTCCTGCAAGTAGATGGCCAAGACGCCTACACCGCCCAGGCTGGCACGGTGGCGTACCAACATCAATAGGCCAGCACCTGCCAGAAAGCCACCTGCGACAGCCGCGAAAACAGGGTTCAACTGGTTAAGCTGCATCAGTTGCGGCAGCCACTCGGTATATATCGACAACAGGCTGATGGCGGTAAAGGTCTTCAACGTGAAGACCCAACCCAATGCCCGCCAGGCAAACAGATAGAAGGGTAGGTTGATGACAAAGTACACCAAACCAAAAGGCAGATTGCTGAGGTAGTAGACAATGAAAGCCAGTCCGGCAGTACCACCGGTTAGCAGATTAGCCTGACGCAATAACATGACGGACAGCGCCACAAATAGGCAGCCCACCAGCAAAGCTTGCAGGTCTTCAAGCCAAGTGTGGCGTTCTACAGAGGTGGTCATGATTGGCGCGTCAAAGAAATTGAAGGCCAAAGGGTAAAGGCTTATCGTCCATGTCCGCTATTCGGACCATCGGCAGTTGCTGGTACTCGCCGGCTTCTAGGCTTGCATCAACCAGTATTTGAAGCTGGCGGTAGAGCACCGGGTAGGCGGCATTGGCCGTCATGAACTCTTCAAGCAGTGTGGACATCAATCTTTTCCTCAATCAAATGAAATGCGTTGGTAGTGTGATGCAAGCGCCACGTGCGGATCGTGCGCGGTGGGCCGTCATAGGCCAGGGCTGCCGGGTGATTGCCGGCAACGGTGAGTG
>NZ_PDZH01000215.1 GCF_002735695.1 Chitinimonas sp. BJB300 | reverse complement strand
CTTACTGCCCCATATTGGCGTGCGCGATTCTGAAATTACCGTCGCTACTTGGGTGGGACATACCCTTCCTTCTTACGCGCCCACTGGCGCTCTATTTCGATTCGCAATGCGTCTTGCGGAAAGGCGCGGACTTTTTCCTGTCGGGGTCAATAGGGGGCCTGCAGAAGAACCCCCATTGGGAACCAAGATGAGGGGTGGCCTCTCGGAATTGGCGCACAGACACAAGCTACGCGGGTCATGGCGCGGGGATTGTGTGGGAGGCGGCTACAAACAGCAGGCAAAAGAAAGCGCGCCTGGAGGGGCGCGCTTTAATGAAATTACATCGTACTTGCTTAAGGACAGTAAATATAGTTAGGTATTTGCGAAATGCAATTGCATGGCGCTATCCACTAAATCAATTACAGCTCATTTCTTAGGTTTAATAGGCTTTGTCTCCACTTCGGATAATGTGCTTCGTTCTCTTCCCACACTTCGTGCAATTCACTATCCGCAGCCAGCACGCGGTCAATACCATCCACGGCGTGCGGCACCAAGCTGACGGCGTCTATATCCGCATTACTGGTGAGCCAAGTAGCCAATTCTTCGGACCCATGGCTTTCAACCTTGCCCAAGAGCATTCCGACCACATAAGCCGCACAAACAATCCGGTTTCCTTCAGACACTTCCAAGTAATCGGTCTTTGCTAGTTCCAGCGTGGAATGCAAGCAATCACTACCAGTAGACGACAGCAATTCATCCAACCAATCTTGCGCATCGTCGTTTTCAAAAACACCTACACCCCAAGAACTCATTTCTCACTCTCAATGTTTGCAATCTGATTGGTCAAAAATATTTCAACAGCGCCATACCCGCTTAAACCATCTTGAGGCAATACTAACTCCTCGCCTAGGGGGCATAGCCCTTCCCAAATAACCAATGAAGGATCATCAGGGGAATAGGTAGTTTTTCTATAGTTTTTTGAAACAAGGTCTTGTCGAACAAAGCTAGGCATAGGCCATTTTTCCCTATCAAACTTGGGATCAATACCAATCAATGGCCAAGTACCTTTCTTTATACCTAAACTACTTACCCGCTCTAATGAAATGGCATCGCTTGGCTTCAGCGCTAACAACTTTTCGAGTGATGGCGGCTCAGAATATCTATATGGGAACAAATAGCAAAATAAGGTTTTTACCCCACGACTCGGTGAAACCCTTGCAGCCAAACCAACACCGAATCCGCCATCCCTAAGTGGAACAGCAAACCATAATCCTTCGGCAACCTTAAGAGGCTTACTCATCTAGCGCCCTTCCAGCGTTCATATAACCGTCTCTCCTTGGATTTGTAGGGCTAATAGGGCGGATGCGGTTCATGGGTGGGTTATACATATCATGAATGATTTGTTCCCTGCCACGCTGGGCAGCGTAACTATCAGTCCATCTATCTACCTCGAAACGATAATCTGCTGTGCATTCATTTCTAGCATGCTGACCTTCACGCCGGTTTAAATCATTAGACCGACCTGTACGAACTACTTGTCCGGTAACAGGGTCGCGCAGCATATAAGTACCACCCCGCACTGTAGCGCGCTCAAAGTTTTCGGCATCGCGAATCGTTGGCCGATTGTTGGGGTCTCGCAATACATCACGCGGCCCTGTTCCATACGCCCGTTGCATTGCATCTTGCATAATGCGTTCGGCTGCGTAATTTTCGGCGGAGGGTGTACGTGATGGCGGCGCACCGCGCTTGGTTAATCCGTCCGGGTCGGTATAACTAAGCGGATTATTATCGACATAGGAATAGGTATTGATACCCGCTTCCAATCCAACCGGGTCACTTTCGATATATCGTGCAAAGGCGCTACTGCCATAGGCAATAATCGCTAGCCAAAGCAGGCTTAGCCTTAGAAATTTAAAGACCTGCATATTGTTTCCTATGGTTTACGAATTAGTTTTTCATATCGATGCATTAATAGATAGTTAGCTTTGCGAGCCCATCAGCGCTACACGCCGGGAGGTGGCACTTGCCACCCCAGCGAAACGGCCTTATCCCACCAATACCGGTTTTCTTGGGCAAGCTCCATATAACGGCGGCGCAGCTCAAGGGGGATATGGCTTGGCGTCGGGTATTTACCTTCAAATTCACTTTGCCGCATGCGCAAGCTAGCGTTAGCCCAATGCAACATAGCGGGGACAAAGTTCGGCGAGTGTTGCAATAGCATGACTGACAAACCAACGCGAGGGCCTTCTCGCTTTTCATGTGAATAGAATTCGAGCAACGCCACGGACATCATCAAGACAGTTTGCCTATCGGTTGCTGACTGCATATAGACGCCATTTTTAATAGCTAAGTCAGTCATTGGCCGCTGCTGCCGCATCCAAACATCCCGCGTGAAGCCGGCACCGCTGGTGGTTTCCAGGTTGTAGACCTTGCCGGCCTCGTCACGGTATTTGATGAAATAATGTTCCGGCGCAGCGGACAGACTCAAATCAAGACCAACTTTACGGCCCAGGATAAGGAACAGCATGGGCATCGATACGCAATTGCCTTTGCGCGTACTGAGATAATTCGTCAGCAGCCTGCCGCGAAGATTCTGCCCGTTAAGGTCGGCCATATCGTAAGCAAATGGCTGATTGCCATTCCACGGACCCGCTTGATAAAGGTATGTCCGCAAGGCTTCTAGCTTGTCCCGACTGGAAGGATTCGCCGGGAACCGCGTCCTGACTTCTGCCGCCATCGTATCCAGCTGCTTAAGGTAGGCGTTTACGTCCACGCTCGGGTCGATCATATGATCGATGGTGAGCTTGACCTTGGCGAGGTCAATCTGGCTCTCTGGCAACGCCAGCATTGCGCCTATCGTCTTATAGTTTTCTTCGACCTTCGATGCGCTCGGGCCAGCCAAAGCAAAGGTGCAGATTGTGAACCACAGAAGGGATAGAACTAGAAGACGGTACAGCCGAGAAGGCAAACCACAAAGAGAAAAAGCCTGCATGCATTTATGACCAATAACAAAATGCACACATCATAACCTACTTATTTAGCGCATTTAACACCTGGCTAGGCGTTCCTGTATCCGCTCCACGTCCTCGCTACTCAAACCCCATAATCGCGTGCGTGGCAGCTTGTAAAGCTGCTGTGTCATTGAAGAACAATGAAGGTAGGTTGTCCATGCTCCCCTCCACGCTCTATATCATCGGAAATGGATTCGATCTATGGCACAGAATTCCTTCGAGCTACAAGCAGTTCAAGGAATACGTGAGAAGCTGCGACGAACGAATGTTCGACGCCGTGGACAGGTACCTTCGCGCCGGTGAGGACTGGAGCGATCTTGAATCCGCGTTGGCTGGCATCGATGTGGATGTCATCATCGACGATCTCAGCGGTTCTATGGTGTCCTACGGTGCCGACGATTGGAGTGATGCCTACCACCACGATTTCCAGTACGAGGTCAACAATGTCGTGCAGCGGCTATCGAGCGAACTCAGAGTACGATTCGGGGCGTGGATACGTACCTTGGCGATCCCGACGCCTAGTTCTGCGGCAACGCGACTGAAGGAAATCGACTCGGATGCTGTTTTTCTGAGCTTCAACTACTCATCGACACTCAGAGACCTTTACGGCGTGCCCGACGCTCAAGTGTTGCACATCCACGGCAAAGCAACATTGCCGAACAGCGAGCTGATTCTGGGACATGCGTGGAACCCGGTGCAGCGCCAATCTCTCAATGATGCCTGCGACGAGGACACCGACTCACGTTTGATGGAAGCACACAACATCCTGGACGATTATTTCGCCAAGACGTTCAAGCCCTCCGAACAACTCATCACCGAACATCAGGCATTCTTCGATCAGCTCGGCGCGATCGATATCGTTCATGTGCTGGGCCATTCTTTGTCTGAAGTGGATCTGCTTTACTTCCAAGCGTTGCTCAGGATGCCCCGCGTTGCGGCGGCTCAGTGGAGCATCGCCTGTCGATCAGAGCAGGAGCGGCCGACGAAACACGCTCGACTCGTTGAGATCGGCGTGCCCGCTAAGCTGATCAAACCTGTTCTCTGGGAAGATTTATAGGCAAGGCGACCAACGCCGCGTCCATCACTGACGGAATTTTCGGCGGTTTGTGGTTCAACC
>NZ_PDZH01000214.1 GCF_002735695.1 Chitinimonas sp. BJB300 | reverse complement strand
GTACAGTTCGCACCCAAAGCAACCATGTGTTCATGACGATTTGCGCAGCCTTCAAACTTGAATGCCTGAGCATCAAGACGCAGAAGAACCCATTCGCACTTTGCCGCAAGTTACTGATCAACGCCTCCCGCGCGGCTTATGATCAGTTACAGCTGCTTCTCGCAGCTACTGCGTAACATCAGTTACTATGTAGTAAATGTGTATTCTGAGGATGTTTCCAACGCCGTAATGCTGACGTACAGCAGACTTTAGACCGGTTCTAAAAACCGGTAAGGCACGCGAGCAAGCAGGTCTTGGCGCTAATCCATATAATGGGGACTGGGGCACGTTATTTTGCCCTCTGTCCAAACCAACATACCATGCGGGCCGTAAAAACAGTGGCGGAACAGGACAACAACTCTGCGCAGGAAAATAGTGCAAGCGTCGAAATGATCCCGGCAGGGGTAGACGTGAGTGGCTACCTTTTGCGTACGCCGGTGGAAATCGGCTTTGTATTGCGCTCACTTGCGCAAAAAGGTGACCTGATCACAATTCATTTTGATCACGGCCAGCATTCATTTCTGTCTGCCATTCTTGGGGCCGATACCAAACAGCAGTGTTTTTGGTTTGATATCAGTGGCGCGGATGCCATGAACCGGGCGCTCTTGCGATCGGACCACGTAGTTTTTGCCGCGGCGCCAGAAGGTGTCAAAATCCAGTTCGTACTGGTGGATAGCGTGAGTTTGGATGAATACGATGAACGGCCTGCCTTCATTGCGAGCTTCCCTGAGGATCTGATCAAACTACAAAGGCGCGAGTACTTTCGTCTCGATACACCGATAGGCCGCCCCTTACTATGCAAACTGCCGCACCGTAATGGCACGGTCTATGAGTTTCCTTTGCACGATATTTCGGTCGGGGGCGTAGGCCTTTGGATGAGTGGGCCGGTCGACGTTGAGCTTATGGAAGTCTTTCCTGATTGCCGTATCGATCTTGGCACCTTCGGCATGATTGAGGTTCGCCTGGAAATACGTAGCATGCGCCAGGTTACGAAGCGGGATGGCAGCATACAGACCATGGTGGGTACCCGGTTTGTTGAGTTATCGCGGCAGACAGAAAACCTGCTACAGCGCTATATGGCGCAGCTGGAACGCGAGCGGCATCAGCTTTTACGTAACTGATCCAGCAAGGTATCAGGGGTCGAATAGGTTAGCCGCAGCCTCAATTCGTGCGTTAACCTACTGTTGTCCAACCGGCGTGATTCACGCATAAACGACCATAGCGCTGGTGTTGCCACCTGCTGCATCTGTACATAAGGTAGGCGTGGGGGGCGCGGCAGACCGAATGCATCCGCCACCTTGTCGAACCATTCACCCATCTTCCATTCGCTGTTATCGCAAGCGTGATATACCCGACCCGCCTTGCCGCGGAATAAGGCGAGGTTACAGGCCATGGCGAGATCTTCAGCATGGATATGATTGCTGTAGCCATCGCTGCTGGGGATAAGGGCGGGTGTGGCTTTGCCTATGCGATCCAAAGGCAGACGATTTGCAGCGTAAATGCCTGGTGCTCGCAAGATACTGATATGACATCCAGTACGCTTTCCAAAGGCGCGTAAGGCTGTTTCTGCAGCGACACGCCGATGTGCACGGTCTGATTCGGGATGACAAGGCCGGCATTCATTGAACCGGTCGCCGCCACAGTCACCGTACACCCCCGTGGTACTGATGTAGACGAGGCTGCGTGGTAGAATCGATCCTCGTGCCAGTGCCGCCAGTAGTCGGGATGTACGTGGGTCGTCCTTGCCTTCAGCCGCGGGTGGCGCGGAATGCAAGACACAGTCGGCAAGTCCGGCCAGCCTTTGCAGACTGCGAGGGTTATCGAGGTCAGCCTGAATAGGCAGCACCCCTTTGGCTCGGAAAGCCACAGCGCGTTCCTTACTACGGCAAAGAGCGTATATCCGAAAGCGCTTTGCCAGCCATGGCAGAGCACGCTCAAGCACATCGCCGCACCCGATAATTAATAGTCTTCTTTGCATAGCGCCATTGTAATGGCCGACACGCATTCAAACATGTAGGAATCCCATGGCAAGTCAGCTCACTATCGAACCGAGCAAGCAGCAGATCACCGTCGAGGACGGCGATACGATTCTTGAGGCCGCTATGCGGGTTGGATTCAACATGCCCTACAGCTGCCGCAATGGTGCGTGTGGCGCTTGTAAAGGGACTGTGTTGGCTGGTGAAGTCAGGCATCGTGAACATTCAACGTCCGCGCTGAATGAAACCGAACAAAGCCAGGGGCTGGCGCTATTCTGCTGCGCCGAGCCTAGAGGGGATGTCACGATCGAATGCCGAGAAATTCTGGCGACTAAAGATATTCAAATCCGCACCTTGCCATGCCGGGTTGAGCACATTGAGCGCGCATCGCATGATGTAGCTGTATTGTCGTTGAAGCTACCCACCAATGAGCGCCTGCAATTCCTTGCGGGCCAGTACATCGATATCCATGCTAAGGATGGTAAGAAGCGTAGTTTCTCGCTGGCCAATCAGCCGCACAGCGACGGCTATCTCCAATTGCACGTGCGCCTGGTGCCGGGGGGGGAATTCTCTGAATATGTGCATAGCTCTATGCGCGAACGTGAGATCTTGCGTTTCACCGGCCCATTGGGTTCTTTTTTCCTACGGGAAGAGTCCGATAAACCCATCATTTTTCTGGCCAGCGGTACCGGCTTTGCCCCGATCAAGAGCATTGTCGAATACGCCATCCAAAAGGGTATCCAGCGCGAAATGATTCTGTATTGGGGCGCGCGGACATTGGCTGACCTGTATATGCCCGAATTGGCCAGTCAATGGCAGTTGGATTTACCCAATTTTACCTTTATCCCGGTACTGTCTGAACCCTTGCCAGAAGACGCTTGGCAGGGACGTACGGGCTTTGTGCACGAAGCCGTACTACATGATTTTGCTGATCTAAAAGGCTTCCAAGTCTATGCTTGTGGAGCACCTGTTATGGTGGAAGCGGCGCACGGTAGCTTCACCGGCCGAGGGCTTCCGGCGGAAGAATTCTTCTCAGATGCATTTTTTCTTTCAAAAGACCTAGGCAAAACGAAATAGGTCAGTATAATTCGCCCCCTAACGCCGACTTAGCTCAGTTGGTAGAGCAGCTGCCTTGTAATCAGCAGGTCGCCAGTTCGATTCCGGCAGTCGGCACCAGTTACTTCAAATACTTAGCCACCTTTTTAGGTGGCTATTTTTTTAGGGTGTGGCATTAGCTTGCCATCAAGTTTTGCTGCGAACGGAGCAAGATGCTCCGGGGCTAAGTGTGCATACCGCTGTACCATGGCGGGTGACTCCCACCCGAAGAAATCTTGAACCACGGGACTAGGGGTACCAGCTTGTATCAACCACGAAGCTGAAACATGCCGTAAGTCATGCCAGCGAAAGTTCTTAATGCCGGCACGCTTTAGCGCACTGCGCCATGCTTTCGTATTGGCCTGTTTGATAGGCCCCCCTCTATACGTAAACAAATGGGTTGGGTGTTTTTCGATAACCTCATAAATTACAGCTAAGGCTGCATCATTTAGCGGTACTCCATGGGCTTTGTCAGTTTTAAAATCCTCTGCTTCTACCCAGCACGTTCGTCGTAAAAGATCGACTCGGTCCCAAGTCATGCCCAAAACGTTGCCTTGCCTCAATCCAGTAGCTAATGCAAAGCGAACGAATTGATTTTGGTGGGTTGGCAATTCCTCTAGCAGTCGTTGGACTTCTTCAACAGTCAGCCACCGAATTCGACGTTTAGGTTCAGGGAGTGTTTTGATGAACGGTGCTTTCTCTATCCAATTCCATTCTCGTTCAGCCTTACGTAACAATGTTCGTAGTAAACACAAATAGCGATTTTTAGTCGCATTTGTCGCCTTTACTATTGCTACTGCATCAATAATGTCCTCTCGTGTTATTTCATCTAGGTATTTATCTCCGAATTGTTTTAAGTAGTGCCTTAGAAAGATTTTGTCATTCTTAATGGACCGTTTGTGATCCATTTCTTTTAACCACTGTAATGCAGCCTTGTCAAACAGCGCCCAATAGTTACCAGGTAACAGCGTCCAATTCTTTCCATTTACTCAGTACGTCTTCGACCCTTTCTTGCGGTGTTTGAATCGGTAGGAATCATTACCCGTTTCCAGAATGTCGCA
>NZ_PDZH01000213.1 GCF_002735695.1 Chitinimonas sp. BJB300 | reverse complement strand
TGGTACAGGCCGGCATAGTGGGATGTTTGCGCTGCGCCAACTCTCGGCAACGGGTCTCCAGCCACGCGTTCAACGTATCGAAACTAGCGAACCGCGCCAAGGGCGTGAACAACCATTCCCGCACATTGCCCACCTGATTTTCGACCTGCCCTTCGCTCCGCGCCCCACGGCCCGGTCTGCAGATCGGGCCGGCTGCGGCAGCGCAAAGCATGCTTTGCGAAATCTTGCCTCGCCCCAACCCGATGCAGGAGTACAGGCTACCGGCTCAAACAGATAGTGATTGGCCAGCGCCATGAAGCGGCGATTGAATTGGCGCTCCTTGCCGGTAAAAATGGTTTCAACCACTGCCTTGAGGTTGTCGTAAACTATACGCTGAGGCACACCCCCAAAGAAGGCAAAGGCGCGATTATGCGCATCGATCACCATTTCCTGAGTTTCGCGTGGGTAGGCTGCGATGAACATCTGTCGGCTATAGGTCAGGCGGAAATGGGCGACCTTGACGGTTTGTATCACACCACCAAGCTCAACCTGCTCATGACTCCAGTCGAATTGGCAGACCTCACCGGGTGCAAAGATCAGAGGCACAAAAGCCTGTTTGCTGGTTGGCCCAACCTTATCTGCTTTCCAGCCCTTTACAAATCGTTGCACGCTGTCATAGGCACCTCGATAACCCTCAACCTGCAATCCTTGAAACAAGCGGCGAGCGGTACGTCGCTGGGCTTTGGGTAGTTGAGCCTCTACCGCTAGCCAGGACTCCAGCATGACTTGGAACTGTCCTAGCTTCGGTGTTGGCTGATTCTGGCGCTGATAGATCGGTTCGACTTCAGTCTGAAGGTGCTTTCGGACGGTGGGACGAGAGAGTTTTAGGTCACGCGCAATGGAGCTGATGCTTTCCTTGCTGACCAGATGACGACGCCGGATTTCGGCAATGAGATTCATGTTTATCACCCCAGATTCTCCGGCAGAAACACCGGATGGTTGCACACCCAGGGGTGGAAACTATTGAACGCTGTTTACCCCTGGAATCTGGAAAGTTTTGCACGCTGTTTTACAGGTAAATTGCTTGCTCAACGGTTGGGAAAAATATCTTATTCGGTTTACTTGTGGCATTGGCCCATCGTGGTTTTGCTGCATTACGTTGGTAAGCAGGGTGAATTGGTTTGGAATGGCTGTGGACTGCTTCTTACCCTGATTTTGGGCGAGTGCTCTTACCGGCTGGTTGAAGCACCAAGTCGGCAGTTATTTCAATTCAAGGTGAAATGGCCGGGGCTGTCGTTGGTAATGCTCATGTTGGGCGTAGCGGCCGTGGGGCGTGTTATTTATGTCAGTGATGGCGTACCCGGTTCTATTCGGTCAAAGAATAGCGATGAAAAGGCGCTGTTTGTGCAACATTATGTCGATTTGCACCAGCGTGGTTTGATAAACGCATACCGCATGGAATGTGATTTTTATGATGGCCGAGCGCGCCGTGAGAGGATAGCGGCGAGCTGCACACCTGCGAGCGCTGTGGGTGGCTTACTGCTTTGGGGCGATTCACACGCCCAGGCTCTGTCATTGGGTCTACGGCAAATACCGTCAGTGAAAGGAGCGTTTGCCCAGGTTGCTACTTCGGGTTGCCGCCCGAGCTTAGGCGGGCAGCGACGAAAGATGGAAGTAGACAACAACTGTGACGAATCCAATCGTTTTGCGCTTGCGGAAATCAAGCGATTACGACCTGCTGTTGTTGTATTGGCTCAGGAAATTGATCACGAGCATACCGACTGGTTGTCGATCGCCAATCGTCTCCATGGACTGGGTGTGCAGAGGGTTATATTGTTTGGCCCAGTACCGCGTTGGCGACCCTCTTTGCCAGTGGTGATAGCCAATCACTATTGGGATGCGCCTGCATCTTACGCAAAGTACGGGCTTGATCCGGTGGTGTTCTCGACAGACCGCCTACTCAAGAAACGATATGAGAATAGCGATCAGCTGGAATATGTGTCGGCAGTAGATGGCTTATGTCGGATTGAGGGTTGTTTGGCTCGGTTGCCCAATAATGGCGAGCTTATGGCGGTCGACTATGGCCATTTGTCTCCAACGGGCTCCACCTATGTGGTGGCACAGCTGCTCACGCCCGTAGTGGAACGCTCTCTCGGTAAAGTGAACTAGGCATACAACTTTTGTATTGTTGGTATGGGTAGTTGAGTTTCGCCCAACAACGGTTTAGGTGAGAATGCGGGGCTTGCCGGTATTTTCGTCGGCCGCTTCTTTTGAGAAAGCTTATGACTGCCCTGCCCGCCATCTTGCACGAACCCATTCAAGCCCTATTAGATGAGGGTGACAAGCTATTTGATAAGGGTAATTTTGAAGCTGCATTGATTAAGTACGAAGAAGCACGTGCACTGCTGCCTTCAGATTTGGAACGATGGGAAGCCAGTACCTGGGTATTGGCGGCAATTGGCGATGCATGCTTCTTGATGGGAAACATGGAGTGCGCCCAGCAAGCGTTGGCGACGGCGGTGAATTGCCCGGAAGGCGCAACCAACCCCTTTGTTCAGCTGCGCTTAGGGCAGTCTGAGTTCGAGCTTGGTCGGCTGGATGCCGCTACGGTAGCGTTGAGCTTGGCGTTTGCAACCGGGGGCGAAGAAGTATTCGAGGACGAAGAGGCCAAGTACCGTAGCTTGGTAGTGCGGGCAGCAGCCTGATGTGGATTGTACCCATGGCATTGGGTTGGCATTAGTTGATTTGCGCCAGCCATTGTTCGAAGTTATCGGTAGACCACTTTGCGCCAGCCGAGCGGGCAGCCGCAGGACTGATGCCGGTGAGGATAGCTGCTACCTTACAGCCCGCAGCAACACCAGCGGCTATGCCAAGTGCTGAATCCTCATGTACCAGTGTGTCTTGTGGGGCGACTTTCAGCCGTTTACAGGCCTCCAGGAAGGGATCTGGATGTGGTTTGCCACGTTCCGTGTCTTCGGCGCCCAGGATCAAATCAAAGTCGTATTCCAGCTGCAGTTCATACAACGTGAAGTCGATATTGATGCGGGGAGCATTGGTGACCAACGCCACTGGAATGTGTCGCATCCGTAGCCAACGGCGGTAACGGGCGAAGCCGGGCAAGGTAGTCAATTTGCCGCGTGCCAGGGTGTGGAAACGTTGTTCTTTGTCATCGTGTAGTTTTTTAGCCTCAGCTCCTTGCACGGGCCTGCCAAGAATAGCGCGTACGACATCAATGGTTCGGCCGGGCACCAGACGCGGGTCGCCAGGGTTTACGCCTTGACCGGTATGGGCACGAGCGAACTCGTCCCATGCAGCATCATGCAGCCGGGTGGTGTCGGTAATGGTGCCATCCATATCGAACAAGACAGCCTTGAAGGGGAATTCCATATGCCACGCCTTTTTGCAGTTTGGCGGCATTGTTATTGGTAGTTCTATTGCCGACAACTACATGTAGTGGAATGACCGCCAACAGTGGGTAGGAAAGCTGCACAGTTTGGGGAGTCGGTTTGGTTTTTGGTGCTTTTGCTTTTGCTACCGCACCACCGATTTAAGGTGTAAATGCCCAAATAGTAGAGATATGTTCTCCTATATTGCATTGCTCCAAGGGTATTCGTTGAAGATCGTCACCGTGGCTGACTGTCGGCTACGTGCACAGAAGAGGAGCCTGTCATGCGTTATCCCGCCATTTTTTATGCGACCTATCTAATGGTTGCTGCCGGTATGCCTGTATGGGCAGCAAGCCCTACCCCTCCACAACCACCAGCACCTCCGCCACCTCCCACAGCAACACTGCATGACGAACATGAACACGCAAGGAGAATGCCGCCGATGCCGCCAGAAGCCTTTACCGCTTGTGAAGGTAAACAGGACGGCGATAAGGTCAGTTTTGTCTCTCACAGAGGGGACACCATTACAGGCCGTTGTAAGCTAATGCCCGCCAGATTGGTGATGGTGCCCGATTCACCGCCGCGCACGGAAGGTAAAAGGAGCGAAGCCGGCGCCAATCATCAAGAACCTTAATATTTCTTAAGTGTTTGGCGCTGATGTTTGCAGACCGCAGGATGAAAACTGCCCGGCATCTAGCCGGGCAGTTTTTGCTTACGTGCGCCCAGCATGGGCGCACTCCTGCGGGTGGAAGTCCCGCCGTAAGTTGATCACAGCGAACGAAGTGAAGCGCAACTGCGTGAGGGCGACCGAGCGTGGGAAGGAAGCGTGGATCGTAAACCGC
>NZ_PDZH01000212.1 GCF_002735695.1 Chitinimonas sp. BJB300 | reverse complement strand
CCTCACAGCTTGCTTGCGCCTTTCGTGCTGTTCTTGCCGCGACAGCTTGCGTCCGTCTTCTTTGTCCATTTCTATCAGTTGGGGGCGGACACCAATAAATCAACCCTTAGTTGCCGGGTGAATAATAGCTTTTTCTTTGTAGTTGTAAAAGCAGATGGAGGCGGATACAGATCTTACTATAGTGGTGTCGCTGTATGCCCAAAAGGTGCAAGTTTTGATTCCAATCTCGATTCATGCGTAATACAGAGTCAGTGCGTCGCGCCCAAAATCAACGAGGGCAATCGTTGTGTCTGTCCGAAGGGAACGATTGATGACGGCAAGGGGGGCTGCAGTGAGGTAAACGATCCCGTCAACCACGGCGGGACTTGTCCAACCGCCTCCAACGCGCCTGCCGTCGCGACCTGTGCCAACCCCATCCAACCAGGAACCGGTAATAAATACCAGCGCGAAGTCGATTATCAGGGCGCGGGCGCCAACCGACTGGCCGTAGTGCGCCACTACAATAGCTTGGCCGGCAGCTGGCATGACGCCAACCTGAAAGCCCTGAGCCTATCAGTAAAGGTGGACGCCAATTTCAGGCAAGCGATGCGCGCCGATGGCAAAGTCCTGCGCTTCCCACACGCCGGCGGGGCCGATTTACATGGCATGGGCTACATACTGCTGGTCTCGGCAGAGGGCATGCAGCTCACCACCCCGGACAACACCGTAGAAAACTACGACCTGACCGGTCGCCTGCTGCGCGAGCGCCAACGCGATGGCTATACCCTGACCTACGGCTACAACGCAACAGGCCAGCTCACCACCCTCACCGACGCTGCCGCCCGAGTCCTGACCTACACCTATGACGCACAAGGTCGCGTCGAGACCCTCCAAACCCCGGCTAAACAGACCCTGCGCTATGGCTACGGGTCCGCAGGCCAGTTGACATCGGTCACCTACCCCGATGGCAAGACACGCCAATACCTCTACGAAGACAGTAAAGATAGCAAGCTGCTGACCGGCATCAAGGGCGAGGATGGGGTGCGCTTCGCCACCTGGGCTTACGATGACAAGGGGCGTGCCGTCAGTAGTGAACATGGCAAGGGTTTGGACAAAGTTACCCTGACGTACAATACGTTGAGCGCGACCAGTACCAGTGCCCTGGGCTTGGCTACCCAATACACCTTCCAAAATGTGAAGGATCGTGTTGTCCTGAAATCACGAACCGAGACCTGTCCCAGCTGCACGTCGACCACCCAGCTATTTGAAGTCGATGCCAATGGCCGCCAATCCAAGCTGACGGATCGCCGTGGCATCATCACCCAGATTGTGAGCGACCCAAGCCGGCTGCTGGAAACTCAACGCATTGAAGCGGCCGGCACCCCGCAGGCACGCACGATCGCCACCGAATGGCACCCCACTTTCGAGCTGCCCGCCAAAATCACCGAAGCAACGCGGCGCACTGAGTTCACTTATGACGCCCAGGGCAACCTGACTGTCAAAACGTTGACCAAGCTGCTCGACAACAGCAGTCAAACTTGGCGTTGGAGTTACGATGCGCAGAGTCGGGTCATCGACAGTACCGATGCAATGGGTCGTATCACACGCTACACCTACGATGCTGCCGGCAACCTCGCCACGCTGACCAACCCGGCTGGCAAGGTGACCCGCTACACCCAGTACAACCCGGATGGCTTACCGCTGAGCATCACCCCGCCCGATGGCGTCGTGATCACCCTGGGCTATGACCTGCGTGGTCGTTTGATCAGCCAGAAGGTCGGCGCACTGACCACCACCTACAGCTACACCCCCACTGGCTTGCTCAGCAGCGTCACCACCCCAGACGGCGGCCAGCTGACCTACACCTATGACGACGCCCGTCGCCTAGTTGGCGTGCGCGACAAGCTCGGTAATTCGATTCGTTATGTATTGGATGCCATGGGCAACCGTATTGATGAAGAAGTCCGGGATACCAGTGGCAATCTCAGCGCGCTGACGCAGCGTATCGACGCCGAGTTGCTGGCCAACACCCAACCTATCCCGCAAGCGAGCTAAGCATGCTATTTAACGCCCGCCCTCTCTCATCCCGTCCCACCACGTTAATGGCAGCGCTGGTTGCTGCTTGCGTTGTCCTCACCCCCGCTTTGGCCACGACGATTCAAAACGTCAAGCGTGAGTTCGACCCGTTCGGTCGGGTGCAAAAGGAATCCCGCCCCGATGGCGGTTGGGTCAGCTACGGCTATGACCCCAATGGCAACCGCATCGAAGCGCGTGACAATCTCGGTCGGGCCACCACCTATACCTATGACGGCTATAACCGCCTGACCAGCGTCACCGACCCCGCCAATGGCATCACCCGCTATGAATACGATGCTGGGGATGATCTGGTCAGTGTCACCGACCCACGCGGTCTCGTCACCCGTTATGAGTACACCGGTACCGGTGACCTCCTTAAGCAGACCAGTCCGGATACCGGGGTGACCCAGTACACCCGACTCAACGGCGGGCAACCGGCAACCCGCACTGACGCCAAGAACCAGAAAACGCAGTACGAGTACGACACCGCCGGCCGGGTCAAGAAAATCACCTTCGCCGATGGTAAAACCCAGACCTATGCCTATGGCGAGAGTGGCTTCAGTACCGACAAGCTCACCGAGATGGCCAACCACACGGGCAAGATCGGCTACAGCTATGACAGCCAAGGTCGCGTCGGTAGTGAAAAGCGCTCGATCTGGAACAAGGATTACACGACCGGCTACGGCTATGACATGGCAGGTCGCTTCAACAAGCTGACCTACCCGAGTGGTCGCTTGGTCACCTACTTTTACGACAACGCCGGCCAAATCAGCAAGATCACCACCAAGCAAGGTAGCGCTGCGGAGAAGATCGTCCTCCAAAAAGTCACCTACCGGCCATTTGGGCAGGTAACGGGCTGGACCTATGGCAATGGCGAAGTTCGCACCAGTGGCTATGACAACCTGAACCAGCTCACCAGCTACAGCATGGGTGATAGCACCGTCACGTTGACACATGACACGGCAGGCCGCATCACTGGCCAAAGCATCAGCGGCGGTTGGTGGGAGCGGATGTTGCAGCGCTTGGGCTTACCGGTAGGGCAACGTGCCAGCTATGCCTATGACAAGCTGGACCGCCTGACTGAATGGAAAGACGGCCGTAGCATCCTACGCAGAGGGCTGGCCTTCGAGCCCAGCGAAGGCTATGGCTACGACGCCAACGGCAACCGCACCTCACGCCGTAGCGACGATATGGTGTTCAAGCAGGATATTGAAGCCGGCAGCAATCGCCTGAAAGCCGCATCCTTACCGGATGGTGCCAACCCGGTGTTCCAATACGACGCCAACGGCAGCCGTATCAGCGGTGACGGCAACTACACCTATGATGCGCGGGGTCGGCTGGTTGAAGCATCGGGGGCGCAGTTCACCCTCAATGCGCTGGGTGAACGGGTCGCCAAGACCTACCAGGGCACTACCACGGTATTCCATTACGACCAAAATGGGCGTCTACTGGCGGAATCGAACCAGCTTGGTGTCACGAAGCGCGAATACATCTACCTGGGCGATACCCCGGTAGCACTGGTCGACAACGGCATGGACATTCGTAATATCCATACCGACCACCTGGGTACGCCACGTCTTATTACCGACGCCACCAAGCACGCTATCTGGGCATGGCAATTGGGCGAACCCTTCGGCGCGTCCGCTGCGGAAGAAGACCCAGAAGGCACGGGGGCAAAATACACCTTCAATCTGCGCTTCCCTGGTCAGTATTTCGATAAGGAAACCGGCAACCATTACAACTACTATCGCGACTACGATCCGAAGAACGGTCGCTATTTGCAGAGTGATCCGATAGGCTTGGCGGGTGGGATCAATACCTATGCCTATGTGGGCGGCAACCCGCTTAGCTACGTCGATCCAACTGGTGAGATTGCTTTTGTCCCAATTGTCGTCGGTATTGGTGTTGGATGGGCATTCGATTACGCAGTGAGCAAATGGAAAGAAGAGCACTGCAAGTGTAAGGATGCTTCGACGCCTGCTGGTACCGTGGGAAATGCAGCTGCAGGAGGTGCAGTTGGAGGGACCGGACCATTCACAAGTATGCCTAGAGGCGGAATTGCAGGTGGTGGGCGAGCAGGTAAAACAACATCTGTATTTAGCTTAATAACTGATGTTACGCAGTAGCTGCGAGAAGCAGCTGTAACTGATCATAAGCCGCGCGAGAGGCGTTGATCAGTAACTTGCGGCAAAGTGCGAATGGGTTCTTCTGCGTCTTGATGCTCAGGCATT
>NZ_PDZH01000211.1 GCF_002735695.1 Chitinimonas sp. BJB300 | reverse complement strand
CGCGGTTTACGATCCACGCTTCCTTCCCACGCTCGGTCGCCCTCACGCAGTTGCGCTTCACTTCGTTCGCTGTGATCAACTTACGGCGGGACTTCCACCCGCAGGAGTGCGCCCATGCTGGGCGCACGCAAACAAAAACGGCAGCCACTGGCTGCCGTTTTTATTACTGATCTAGCTTCAAATTAACCTTCTGAAGCACGCACAGCACGCTTACGCTCATGCTCATTCAAGTAGCGCTTACGAATACGAATACTGACAGGCGTGATTTCAACCAGTTCATCATCATCAATAAACTCCACAGCCGATTCCAAGGTCAGCTTGATTGGCGTTGTCAGACGAACAGCCTCATCCGTACCGGAAGCCCGTACGTTGGTCAGCTTCTTACCCTTGATCGGATTGACGATCAGATCATTATCGCGACTGTGAATACCGATAATCATGCCCTCATACAACTTATCGCCAGGGCTGACGAACATACGGCCACGATCTTCCAGGTTCCAAAGTGCGTAGGCCACGGCTTCGCCATTCTCTTGCGAGATCAACACACCATTGTGGCGCCCCGGCAAGTCAGCCTTAACAGGACCATAGTCGTCAAACACATGGCTCATCAAGCCAGTACCCCGGGTCATGGTCATGAAGTCGGATTGGAAACCAATCAAGCCACGTGCGGGAATACGATACTCAAGGCGAGTACGGCCTCGTCCATCCGATTCCATATTTGTCAGTTCACCACGGCGGCGGCCGATCTCTTCCATAATGCCGCCTTGATGTTCATCTTCCAGGTCAATGGTCAGGTTCTCATATGGCTCGCACTTCTCGCCATTGACTTCCTTGTACACCACGCGTGGCTTAGCCACAGCCATTTCAAAGCCTTCACGGCGCATGTTCTCTAATAGAATGGTCAGATGAAGCTCGCCACGGCCAGAAACACGGAATATATCTGCATCGCCGGTATCTTCAACACGCAACGCCACATTGATCAGCAACTCTTTGGTCAAGCGATCACGAATTTGACGCGAAGTAACAAACTTACCTTCAGTACCCGCCAATGGTGAGGAGTTAACCATAAAGTCCATGGTCAGCGTAGGTTCATCCACCATCAACATAGGCAAACCAATCGGCGCTTCTTTGTCACAGATGGTGACGCCAATACCGATGTCTTCCAAACCGGAAACAATAATGATGTCGCCAGCCTCAGCACTTTCCACCGGCACTCGATCCAACCCCTGGAAACCCAAGACTTGGTTGATACGGCCCGAAGCAACTTGTGCATCATGGTTCATCACCACAACTTGCTGCCCCGGTTTGATACGGCCGTTGAGCACACGACCTACACCAAGGCGGCCGGTATAGGTCGAATAGTCAAGCGCAGCCAACTGAAGTTGCAACGGTGCATCCGGGTTGCCAGGTGGGGTTGGCACATGCTTGAGTACCGTCTCGAACAAAGCCCGCATATCCGTGGTCTCTTCGGCCAGATTCAACTTGGCAAAACCATTAAGACCCGATGCATAGATGATGGGGAAGTCGAGTTGCTCGTCTGTAGCGCCAAGCTTGTCGAATAGGTCAAACGTCTGGTCCACAACCCAATCAGGACGAGCACCCGGACGATCCACCTTGTTGATCACCACAATAGGGCGCAGACCTAATGCCAATGCCTTCTTCGTCACGAAACGGGTTTGCGGCATCGGGCCTTCAACGGCGTCCACCAGCAGCAACACGCCGTCCACCATACCCAGAACACGCTCGACTTCTCCACCAAAGTCAGCATGGCCAGGGGTATCGACGATATTGATGTGCGTGCCTTCATAATCAATCGCAGTGTTCTTGGCCAGAATCGTGATGCCGCGCTCCTTTTCGAGATCGTTGCTATCCATCACACGCTCGTCGACTTGCTGGTTGTCGCGGAAAGTGCCAGATTGGCGCAGCAGTTGATCAACCAAGGTGGTCTTACCGTGGTCAACGTGGGCGATGATGGCGATATTGCGTAAAGCGCGGCTCATGATTGAGAAACCTGTCAGTTCGAAATGCTGTAAACCGTCGATTTTAGCACGCGAAAACTACTGCACCGCACAAAGTGTTTGATTTTTTCTTTTGTTTTCAGGATAATGCGCACCTTCGTTGGGCTCAGCCCCCACGAATCATCGTCCCTGACCTCCGCGCCGCAGTAGTTTTAATGGTACTTGGCGCCATTTCGGTTAGCGTCGATGTTGGCGCTGCCGATCCGCAAGATTGCCGCATTCCGGCCTCTGTCGATCCCAGCTTTGTAGCCTTTAACAGGCATTGTAAATACGAATTCCGCGCTCGCCGCGCTTAGGTAGTTTATTGTCTACCAGCCCAGCATACAGGGGCTTGTTGTCTTGGCGTGCATGCTCGGCTTCGTATCGTGTTTCCCTTACATAGCCCAAAGGGAAGCACATCTACTTAGGAAAACGCTTTGACTCAAGTCACATTTGCCGACCTCGGCCTCGCTCAGCCTATTCTCGATACCTTGATTACTTCGGGCTATACCCAGCCTACACCGATCCAGGCTGCCGCGATTCCTGCCTTGATGTCGCGTCGCGATGTGATGGCTTCTGCCGCAACAGGCACAGGCAAAACTGCCGCATTTATGCTGCCGGCCCTTAATTTTCTTACTGAAAAATCCGAGAAGCCTGGCAAAGGCCCCCGAATTCTGGTTTTGTCCCCCACGCGTGAACTTGCCGCACAAATCAAAACCGCCGCAGAAACCTATGGTAAGCAGATCCGTCACGCCAAGGTGGTCAGCGTAGTCGGTGGCATGCCTTACCCACTACAAATCAAGCTACTGTCCAGCCCTGTCGAGATTCTTGTCGCAACACCAGGCCGCCTTATTGACCTGATCGAACGTGGCCGTATTGATCTCTCGCGCCTGGAAATGTTGGTGCTCGACGAAGCCGACCGCATGCTGGACCTTGGTTTCCGCGATGACATCGCCCATATCGCCACCAAATTACCGAAGGAACGTGTTACGGCGCTGTTCTCGGCAACTTTGGATGGTGATATCGCCACCATCGCTCAGTCTTTGTTGAATAACCCAGAGCGCATTGAAATTGCAGCACCAGCTCGTCGCCAAGAACAAATCGTTGAAAAACTGCATTACGCTGACGACATCACACACAAGACCAAATTGCTCGACCATATTCTTGCTGATGAAGCCGTTGGCCAAGCCATCATCTTCATTGCGACCAAGCTGGACGCTGGCGATTTGGCAGACCGTTTACTAGGTCAAGGCAAAAAAGCTGCTGCGCTTCATGGTGACATGCCACAGCGGGAACGTACCCGTACTTTGGCTCGCCTGAAGAAAGGTGAAGTTGATGTCCTGGTAGCCACGGATGTTGCAGCGCGTGGTATCGACGTCGCCGGCATCACGCACGTTGTCAACTTCGATCTGCCCAAGTTTGCTGAAGACTATGTACACCGTATCGGCCGTACCGGTCGTGCTGGTCGCGAAGGCGTTGCTATCTCCTTTGCTGCCAAACATGAAGTGCCGGCGCTACGTCGTATTGAGAAGTTCATCGGCCGCAAGATCAATTCAGTTGAATTCGAAGGCTTAAAAGCCCGTTTTGAACCACGCCCAAGCAATGGTAGTGGTGGTGGCCGTTTCGGCGAAAAGCGCAGCTTCAGCGGTGGCCGTGACAGCAGCCGTCCCAACCGATTTGAAGATCGCAAACCCTACGGTGATCGTGAACAAAAGCCTTATGGCGAGCGTAAGAGCTTTGGTGATCGCAAACCTGCAGGTGACCGTCCTGCCTACAATAGCGATCGCCCAGCTTATGCTGACCGCAAGCCCCAGGGAGAGCGCAAGAGCTATGGCGACCGTCAACCTGCTTTTAATGACGGTAACAGCTTCGACCGCAAACCGCGTCAGGGTAATTTCAAAGGCTTGGAAGCCGATCCTACTTTGTATGCAGAACAGCCACGCCTGACGCTACACAGCCCGTTTGAAAGTGGTAATCGCAAGAGTAGTGGCAACACCAGCCGCCCTCAAGGTAACGGTAATAGCACTGCCAACACCAGCCGCTTCGGCAGCCGTAGCGATGCACCACGCGCCAATGCTGGCAAACGTGGCAACCGCCCGTCCTTCCCAAATGGTCGCGATTTTGATTAAGACTCAGTTTAGGTAGCGTAGTAAACCTACCTACTCCTGTATAAAAAAGCCGCCTTCTTAATCGAGGCGGCTTTTTTAAATCTCTGAATACTATTTATTGACTGATGTTACGCAGTGCATACGCTAACCTGTCGCAATGAAGAACAAAGAACTCGATTTGTACACCGACTATTTGCTGAGCACGTTTGGTGCGGCGACAGCAACGGGCTTGTCGGCGATGGTAGGTG
>NZ_PDZH01000210.1 GCF_002735695.1 Chitinimonas sp. BJB300 | reverse complement strand
CGGATTCAGGGTTCGCGCTGCCTCTAGCCCCCCAACGTGTATTGGCATCCGGTTCTTTCGGCTTCTGCACCCCAACCCACTGCCTATTGTTACCGGCAATGCTGTTGCCAAGCACATCACCGAACGCATTGGCTGCCACACTCGCAAAGTCCAGCCTCCCACGCCCGTTGACCGCAATCTGGGCAACACGATTCACTACGCCACCAGCAAGGCCATTGAGGTAATTCGCAGCGAAATTTTGGTTCTGCGCCCAGCCAGCGCCACTACTAACTTGGCCATTCACCATCGAGCCAAAGATACTATCGCCTATCGCTTGTGTAATCGGCGCTGCAATCCCCGCCGCGGCAACGTTGCGCCAGCTAAAAGTACTTAGGCCAGCTACAGATAATATGCTTTGGCTGGCCGTCGTACTGACTGCAGCACGAGCCGAGGTTGCCATCCACCCATTACCCGCCATCCAAGTGCCTTGCAAAGCACTACCGGCACCGGCGGTAACACCAGCACTGAGTGCAGCAGTCCCAACCTGGCTCCACTTGAACTCGTCGATTTCTCCAATCGCGAGACCAAATCCCTGGCTGGCAATACTACCTGCTGCTGCGCCAATCATGGCACCACCTACTGCCGCAGCCGTTGCCATGCCTGTACTAAGCCCCACGCCGACTCCGGCGGCAAGGGTACCTGTCATGGCAGATGCCCCTGCCGCCATGGTGGCGCCAAAGCCACCCAGCGAGCTCCCTGCGAGCAGCGTTGATGCCGCACCGGCGGTGTAAACCGTCACCGCGATCGCTACCGCGACCATCAGAATGCTACCCAGACTCCAACGCTTTTTCTTGGGTGGTGGCGGCGGGGGCGGTAGTGTGGGCGTCGTGTCACCCACCAAGCGGCCTGGGTTGTACGGGGCAAACGTGCTGGCGTTGTTGGCCGCTGAAATGGCATTGGGAATACGTAGAGTCCTACCCTCACCAGGATCGGCATCGGCACCCACCGTAAGACCATTCTCATCGCCGATCAGGTACCACAGGCTACCGTCGCCCCATACCGCAAAAGCGATAGAGCGCAGCGTATCGCCCTTGTTGACGGTGTACACCGACAAACTACTCGGGGCTTGGGTGCCCGTACGCGCTGCGCTGGCGTAGTCGAAGTTGGCTTCTTCCCCAGCCCCAAAACTAGACGCAACAGTATTGCCACCGACGTAGAGGTAGTTGACCGTCTTATCCGCCAGGTTGTCATTGGTTTTCTGCAGCACCCGGCCGTTGAAGTCCACCAGCATATCCCGCTGCTTGAACTTACCATCTTTGGCATGCGGGTCGCTCACCGCGATCGTATTGCCGTAGTCGTCCAAGGTGGACGTGCTGGTACCCGGCCCCAGGGCGGAACTGTTTTTCTGGCTGGTTTCCCGCCAACTTTCGAAGGCTTGATGCTGGAACGTGAAGGACTGATTCTGCGTGCTGTTGGCGAGATCGATGTACTCATAGCCGGCGAGCCGGCTGCCTTCGTAGGTATTCGTCAGTACCGTGGTGCTCGTATTGCTGTAGTCGGTTAACCACGCGATGGGGTTTAACTGGAGCGCATCGAGCTGTGCCTGCGTCTTGTCTTTCAGACTATGGGTTTCCTGCCGTGCTAATCGTCCTTGCCCTGTCACTTCATAGGCATTACGCACGCGTTGTAAGAGCATGCCGCCATTGTTATAACTGTCCTCCAATGTCATTTGACCCAGATAGTTATATTCTCGACGTGTCTTGAGCACATTGATGAGACTGACACTGGTATCTTGGTGATACGTGTCAACCAGTTGCCCAAAGCTGTCATAGGTAAAGCTATCCCACAGGCTTGTCGTTCGCCACACTCCAGTGTGTAACTGACTGCTACCTCGATAGAAAAAACGCTCGCCTTTTTTTTCTGTCTCGACAACGCTGCCATCTTTCAATGACCCCCGGCTCACTACGACACGATTCAAGGCATCGTAACTGTAGTGGTGTACCTGATCTGGAATATCGGCATTGCGTTGCATACCTTGCACATAGGTACGGTTGCTATTGGCATCGTAACCATAGCGTGTTGCCACGTTTTTACCGTATACCGCCTGTACGCGGCCCAAGGCGTCGTAATCGGTGGCTTGGAACCAAGCGTTATCTTTCTCCCAACTGCCGTCTTTCGGGCGCGCCATCGATTCAAAGCTGATACGACCCATGACATCGTAACGGGTACGTTGCACGCCCAGCACGTCCATGCCGCGGGTGTCAGTCTGACTAATCAGCTGACCCGCCTGGTCATAAAGGTGGCTGCGCGTGATCGGGTCTTTACCGACCACCGTATAGTTAAAATGTTCAACCTGTCCCAGCCCGTTATACCGATAGTTGTTGTAGGTGTTTCCGCCTAGATCGGTATGGCTTGTCAGGCGATTGGTGGCCAAGTCATATGTCCAAGACTTGCTTTCCTCATCGTAGCCGCCTTTATCCTTACGCCAGAAGGTGCTTTCTTTCGTCTTATTGCCTTGCAGGTCATAGGTAAATTCCTGGCTGGTACCGGAGTAAACGGTGTTGTGTACGTAGGTGGAAAGCAGCACATCAACGTTGGTGACCTTGCCATGCGTACCATACGCATACCAAGTTGTTTGTTGGATATCTGTATTGTCTGCTGCGAGTCGGTTCTCCCGCACGCGATTACCGGTTGAATCGTAACCGTAGTGGGTGAGCAATACCTTGGATGTCCAGTTTGGCCCTGATGGGTTGGCCGTGGCGCTGAGTGCCTGACGATTCACGTCGCCTTGTCGGCGCTCCAGAATGCGCTGATCCAGACGGTTGTAAACATACGTGGTAATGAGGGGGCGGTCGCCAATATTGCTAAGGGTTTTGGCCAGCCGGCCCAGCATGTCGTAGACATGCTCATCCCCTGCCCATCCCGTTGGATTGTCGGTTGATAGGCCATGCGTTGTTCTGACCAGCCGGCCGAATGCGTCAAACTGCTGTCGGGTAAGGTTACCGTTACCATCCCAGCTGCCAATCAGATCACCAGCATGGCTATAGGCATAGCGCTTGGTCACTTGGCCGCGCGTGCTCACGCCATTCTTCATCTTTTCGACCGTGGCACTGATTTCGTCCTGCAACTGGTTTTGGCTGTTGTAATGCCAGCGCGTCTCCGCACGACTTGCATCCGTCAGGCCGATTCGGTTGCCCCAGCGATCAAAACTGGTCTGGGTCGTGGGGCGGTAGGTTGCGCTGTAGGTTTTTTCTTCCAAATGTAAGCTGTATTGATCGTTAATACGGCTTAGGCGATAGTGCTGAATATTGGCGGCATGGTGAATCAGTTCAGCGTCGCTTGCCGTAGCAGAAGCGACATAGCCACTCGGCTGTCTGAGCTTCAGCAAGAGAATGCTTTCGCCACTTTGCAAACCAAAGTTGTCAACCGCTACAGGCTGGTTCGCCGATAGGTTCCGCGAAATGAATTGACCTACCTTATTGGTAAAATACAAGCTGACGTTTGATTCTGTGGACGCCGGAATGACAGTTTTGCCGCCTTGGTTGATGAGTGTCAGCGCTGGGCTGGTATTACCCAGAATTTGGCTGGTAAACGCCGGCCCGGTCTGCCCAATCTGGCGGCCCAGCTTGTCGTAGTTGGTATAAGTGCGGCGGTATTGGGTGCTGGCGGCGGTTTGCAGCTGGTTGCCCGATAAGACCGCCGTCTGTGCCAGGCTGGCAGGTGTGATCGCGCCAGAAAGCGTCCCCTCAATGGGCGAGGTCACCCGCGCCACTTCCCAGCCCATGCGGTTGTAGTAATGCACGCTCCAGACGCCCGCTTCCTGCTTGCGCCAGAGGCGGCCGGCGTTATCGTACTCATATTTACCAGTGGTTATGGTACCAGTGGTTATGCCCGTAAGTTTTCGCTCGGTGATTTCACCAAAGGCGTTGTAAGTCACCTCGGTTTTTTTCTCCTCGGCCCCCCCCGAACGCACCCCAGGCGCAGAGATGCGCTCCTTCGTGCTGATTTGGTTGCCAGCGCGATCGTACTCAAATGCTTTAACCAGATTGGTGGTTAGCAAAACACCGGCATCTGGATGCTCATGGGATTTATTTCCCCCAACCTGTTTGCCCGCTTGCCATTCCAACGCCGTACGACCGAACTTGTCGTAAAAGGTCTTCTGCAGAATCTGGTTGCCCAGCACGCCATCTGCGGCGCGCAGGTCTACGCGGTATTCGGTCTGGTGGCCGGCCAGGTCAAACCGGCGTTGTTCGATGCGGTCATCGGCGTGGCTGGCAGGGATGACCACGCTACTCGGGCGTTCTGCACCGCCAGCCAAGGTCATCGTATTGGCAAACCGGGTGGTACGCACCGCATTGCCGTGGGCATCGCGTTCGAACTGCGTCACGGTGT
>NZ_PDZH01000020.1 GCF_002735695.1 Chitinimonas sp. BJB300 | reverse complement strand
CCATCGCCGACAAGCCCGTTGCTGTCGCCGCACCAAACGTGCTCAGCAAATAGTCGGTGTACAAATCGAGTTCTTTGTTCTTCATGGCGACAGGTTATCGTATGCACTGCGTAACATCAGTTATTGAGCAATACCGTGCGCAGATCAGAACTCGAATCGGGCTGGCTGCGGTGCATTGACCAGCGGTGTAATCACGGTCTCAAACAGTTTTTCTTGTTTAATCGAACCCGCCACCTTGGTGAAAACACTGGCAGTCATCGCCGGCTCGTCACCCACTACGGCAAACAAACGGCCACCTTCCGCCAATTGTTCATACAGAAAAGCCGGTATCGTTGGGTAAGAACCCGTGGCGACAATCACATCGTAGGGTGCGTACTTGCTCCATCCTTTGGCGGCATCGCCCACTTCCACGGTCACGTTCTGGATACCAGCCGCCGCGAGGTTGCTGCGCGCCTGGTCGGCCAAGGCCGCATCGATTTCCACCGAGTAGACCTGTTTGGCTAATTTGCTCATCAGTGCAGCCAGATAACCCGACCCCGTACCGATCTCCAGTACCCGTTCCGTCCCAGTCAGGGCCACTTCCTGTACAGCGCGGGCTTCCAGCTTGGGATGCCACATCTTCGCCCCGGCAATCAACGGAATTTCCATATCGACCAACGCCATGTCGCGGCGCGCAGCAGGGACGAAATTCTCACGCTTCACTTCCGACAGCAGCGCGAGTACGGTCATGTCCAGTACTTCCCAAGGACGAATCTGCTGCTCAACCATATTGAAACGGGCTTGTTCCCAATCCATGGGGCTTCCTTTCCAGACGAAATAGCCGCTCTGGCAGGCGGCGTTGGCAATCAAATCAAATTCTTGTAATTATTTCATACTTGCCTTAGCTTGACAGCACTTCGGCAAGTACTCCGCTTGCTAAAGACGCTAGGGGTTCTAAGCGGCATAGCCGCCTGGATGAGAAATACCCTCTGCACCTGACCCGGTTAACACCGGCGTAGGGAAGCGTCATACGGCTGTTGCATTCGCATGCCGTTCTCCGCCCCCTGCGCCGTTCAAAGGAAATTACGATGAACGCGCCGCAAAAAATGCTCTCCCAGACTGCCCAGGTAGACACCGCTTCGGTCCAGCCTTTTCCCGCTTCGCAAAAAATCTACGTCGAAGGCAGCCGGCCAGACATCCGCGTGCCGATGCGTGAAATCAGCCAAACCGATACGCCTACCAGCTTTGGCGGCGAAAAGAATCCACCTATCTATGTTTACGACACTTCGGGCCCCTATACCGACCCGAATGTGAAAATCGATGTACGTAAGGGACTAACACCCTTGCGCGCGCAATGGATTACAGGACGAGGCGACTCCGAGCAACTGACGGTAATGAGCAGCGACTACGGCCGCACACGCGAAGCCGACAAGTCACTCGACAACCTTCGCTTCGAACTGACACGCAAACCCCTGCGCGCCAAAGCTGGCGCAAATGTCAGCCAGATGCACTATGCGCGCCGTGGCATCATTACGCCGGAAATGGAATTCATCGCCATCCGCGAGAGCCTGCAACGCAAAGAGTACATCGAATCTGTACGCCTCGCTGGCGGCAAGTTGGCCGACCGCATGGTGGCGTTATTGACTCGCCAACATCCTGGCCAGAGCTTTGGTGCGGCTATTCCGCAGGAAATCACGCCCGATTTCGTTCGCCAGGAAGTTGCCCGCGGCCGCGCCATCATCCCGGCCAATATCAACCATCCTGAATCCGAGCCGATGATCATCGGTCGTAATTTTATGGTGAAGATCAACGGCAATATCGGTAATTCGGCCGTTACCTCCAGCATTGAAGAAGAAGTCGAGAAGATGACCTGGGGCACGCGCTGGGGTGCCGACACCATCATGGACCTCAGCACTGGCAAGCATATCCACGAGACACGCGAGTGGATACTGCGCAACTCTCCGGTGCCTATTGGCACCGTACCTATCTACCAAGCGTTGGAAAAAGTGGATGGCAAAGCAGAAGAACTGACCTGGGATATGTTCCGCGACACGCTGATCGAACAAGCCGAACAGGGCGTGGATTACTTCACCATCCACGCCGGCGTGCTGCTGCGCTATGTGCCGATGACGGCCAGGCGCATGACTGGCATCGTGTCGCGTGGTGGCTCCATCATGGCCAAGTGGTGCCTGGCCCACCATAAAGAGAACTTCCTCTACACCCACTTTGAGGATATCTGCGAAATCATGAAGGCCTACGACGTCAGCTTTTCGCTTGGCGATGGCTTGCGCCCTGGTAGCGGATGGGATGCGAACGATGAGGCCCAACTGGGAGAATTACAGACCCTGGGCGAACTGACGCAGTTGGCCTGGAAGCACGACGTGCAAACCATGATTGAAGGCCCCGGCCACGTACCGATGCAGCTGATCAAAGAAAACATGGAGCTACAGCTGGACTGGTGTGATGAAGCCCCGTTCTACACCCTGGGACCACTCACCACCGACATTGCCCCTGGTTACGACCATATCACCAGCGCTATCGGTGCCGCCCAGATTGGCTGGTATGGCACGGCCATGCTCTGTTACGTCACCCCCAAGGAACACCTGGGCTTACCGAACAAGGATGACGTGAAAGAAGGCATCATGGCTTACAAGATCGCTGCCCACGCTGCCGACCTTGCCAAGGGCCACCCCGGTGCACAGATTCGCGACAATGCGTTATCGAAAGCACGTTTTGAATTCCGTTGGGAAGACCAGTTCAACCTGGGCCTGGACCCAGACCGGGCACGTGAATACCACGACGAGACCCTGCCACAGCAAGGTGCCAAGGTAGCCCACTTTTGCTCCATGTGCGGACCGCACTTCTGCTCGATGAAAATCACCCAGGACGTACGTGACTTTGCTGAAAAACAAGGTATTGCCGCAGAGGAGGCGCTACAAAAAGGGATGGAGGTAAAGTCGATTGAATTTGTAAAGCGTGGTGCAGAGGTCTACTACAAGACATGAGCTTCACTACGTCACAGTGTGTACAACAACTGGGCTTATCGTTAAAGCCTAGTTGTGCGCGTCCGAGGAAAATAAAACAGCAGAATAAGGGCGCATAAAGTCCGCTCTTGTTCACCGTCAACCTTGGTTTTTCCGCTTTGCCAGCTAAGCTCAAAAACAACCGTATGACTAATTAATTTTTTCCAAGTCACTCATGTTCCAGTGTGGGGTTGCTGTCGACGTCACAAGTAGGACACCAATGGGAGCTGGCAATGTCATTTACCCAAAGCATCAGCGGGCGACTGAATATTCTCTTTGTCCTTATCGTATCGCTGGTTTTGGCTGGGCTCGGGTCATATAACTATTTTGCAACCAAGTCTCAATTGGAGACCAGCCTGGAGGACCAGGCAGACGCCCTGGCTGTGCGACTACAGTTGAGCCTGCCTGCGGCCATTTGGAACTTTGATAAAACACAGATAGGGCAGGTATTAGAGGCCGAGATGGCCGCCAAGGTCTTTGGCGGCATACGTCTGAATAATGGCAAGGAGCACTTGCTTGGGTTGATGCGTGGCCCAGATGGTAAGGCCATACCTGCCGATGCCAAGGCCGAAATTCCGGGGGTGATGCGTGAGATAGAGCTGCAGTTTGATGACAATGGCCAGAAGAAGGTTGTTGCCAAGGCCTATATCTATGTCCTGCATGATTCGGTTGCTGCTGCGTTAACGAAAAGTGTTTGGGTATTGCTGATACAGATCATCATTGTCGACCTGATCTTGACGGCGGCCTTATCCGTCAGTATCTCCGCCGTCGTCCTGAAGCCGCTTAAGCGACTTAATGATGCATTGAAAGAAATAGCTTCTGGCTCTGCTGACTTAACCCGTAGGCTTCGGATTGTGGGTAAGGATGAGTTTGCCGATGTGTCCCAGTCGTTTAATGTTTTTGTTGAACGACTACAAGGCATCATGCGCCAAGTTTCTGATACAGCGCCACAACTGGCCGCGGCAGCCGAGCAAACCAGTCGCATCATGGAACAAAGCAGTGCGGGCATACAGTTACAGCAGCAGGAAAGCGCCTCGGTTGTCATTGCAGTCGGTGAACTAGGCCGCCAAGTCCACGAAATTACAGTCAATACCAGTGCCGCCTCCGAAGCTGCCAACTATGCCGACATCGAAGCAGAAAAAGGCCAAAGCGTTGTAAACGATGCCATCAGAACCATCGGTGAAGCGACTGTTGAAGTAGACAATGCTTCGAAAGTCATTGCCCATCTGGCAACCAACAGCCAAAAAATCGGCTCGGTGCTGATGGTAATCAATGAAATCGCCAAACAGACCAATCTGCTCGCTCTGAACGCAGCCATCGAGGCTGCCCGCGCTGGTGAGGCAGGCCGAGGCTTTGCGGTAGTTGCCGATGAAGTCCGTACCCTGGCCAACCGTACACATGACTCCACTACCGAAATCCAGCGGGTAATCGCCGAACTGCAGGAGGGCAGCCGCCAAGCAGTGACAGTTATGAACACCAGCAAAGAGAAAGCCGCCTTGGGGCTACAGCGTGCACGCGAAGCTGGCCTGAATATCCAGCACTTGGCCGAATCAGCCCGCAAGATTGCTGAGCTGAACGAAGAAATAGCCACAGCATCCTCGCAACAAGACGAAGTGGTAACGAACGTGACAGACAGTATTCGTCAAATCCAGAAAGTGGTTACCGAGGCCGCCAGCGGCGCACTTGAAACCTCTGTCGCCAGTGAAGAAGTCGCACGGCTGGCAGTACGGCTACAAATCTCAGTTGAACAGTTCAAGGTCTGAACCTCAAGGAACACAAGCCCATGAATCGTCGCAAATTCCACTTGGCGCTGTTTGCCATTCTGGGCAGCACGCTGATCAATGCGGCGTCGGCGGATAGCAAGACCATCACGCTTGCTTCCCTGGAGTGGCCCCCTTACACCGGTACAAAATTACCAGAGCAAGGCGCAAGTGTGGCTGTGGCCAAAGCAGCATTCAAGGCCATGGGTTATGAACTGAAGGTCGAGTTCTACCCATGGAGCCGAGCAGTGCAACTGGGCAAATCGAGCCCCACCCACGCCGGTTATTTCCCTGAATACGACTCGGCCGATGTACGCAAGGACTTTCACCTGTCCGAACCCATGGGGACGGGCCCATTGGGCTTGGCGCAGCGTGTAGATGCACCTTTCACTTGGAACAGCATTGCCGACTTGTCCAGCAAGAAAGTCGGTGTAGTGCAGGACTATGTCAACACCACCGAGTTCGACGCCAGGGTTGCCGCCAAGCAGCAGAAAGTGGATGTCGCCATAGATGACGGCAAAAACCTGCTCAAGCTGGGCGGGGGCCGGCTGGACCTCGCCGTCGTAGATAGTAATGTATTCAATTACCTGATGAAAACCGATGCAGCACTCAAGTCCTATGTCGGCAAATTGAGCATGAATGCCAAGATCTTAGAAGACAAGAAGCTGTTCATCTGCTTTAAAAAGGACGCCGAGGGGCAACGGGCTGCCAAGATCTTTAACGAAGGCCTGAAGAAAATCGATGTCAATGCCTTGATGAAAAAGCAACTGGGTGGCTAAGCCAGCTGATAATCGAATTTCTTTACAGAGTTAGTGTTCAACTCAATCCTTGAGGACCTTGCAATGCGAAAGATCACCTTGTTACTTGCTTGTCTTGCCTTGACAGGGCTATCCGCACAAGCTGCCGAAAAACCTGCCAGCATCAAGCTATGTACCGACAATCTCGAGTCTTTTCCGTGGCTGGTCAATGGCAGAGATGGCTTGAATATTATCCACCTGAAGCAGGTCGGACAAAAACTCGGCATAAAGGTCGAAATCAGCCCAGTGCCCTGGGTGCGTTGTCTAGATGATATGCGCCAAGGCACAGTGGATGGGGCTTTCGCATCCAGCTTCAAGCAAGACAGGCTAGCAATGGGCTTTTATCCAGGAGCCAGCGATAAACCCGACACAGCCAAATATTTAATGATGAGTGGCTATTCGTTGTATCGGCTCAAGGGCAACAATGTCAGCTACGACGGCAAGACCATCAGCAACCTGACCACCGCAGTTGGCGCACAGCAAGGCTATTCCATCATTGAGCAGCTCAAAACGATGGGTGTGCGGGTGGATGACGGTACACGTGGTGCCGATGACAATCTACGTAAGTTGGTGGCGGGTCGATTGCAAGTCGTTGCCTTGCAAACACAGGAAGGCGATAACTCCATAGCCCAATCTGAGTTCAACGGTAAAGTGGAGAAGATAAGCCCGCCATTGGTTGAAAAACCTTACTTCCTGATGCTGTCCAAGCAGTTTTATGGCAAATACACCGAGTTTTCCAACGAAATCTGGGATGCCGTTGTCTCTGTAAGAGATTCTCCGGAATATAAAAAGACGGTAAGTAGCTTCAAATAGCCAACCCCCTATACATCAGGCCCCGCTTTGTATCGTATACAAAGCGGGGCCTGATGATTTTGCCAAAGTCCGGAAGAATATCGTTAGCTGTAAAGTACCCTTGGCTTACTGGGTTTTTACAACCCGACCCAATGCAGGCACTGCCAGTGGCGAATTGGCTTTGATGTACTTCTCCAGCGCATCGATATCCTGCGCACCGCCTAAACGGTCGATACCCAGATTCAACACGGTAAATCCATCCCCCCCATTTGCCATGAAGTTGTTCACCGTCACCCGGTAATTTGCTTGCAGATCCAGCACCACGTCATTCAATTTGATGCCGGCCGTATCAACACGTTGCCCAGCAGGCTTGGTGCTGTCCCAGCGGTAAGTGAACCCTTGTGAAGGATGCAGTACACGATCGATTGGCTGGTTATTGGTGTAGCCAACAAACTGCTGCTCGAGTAACTCTTTGATCTGTGCGCCAGTCAGCGTCATCGTCACCAAACTGTTGCCAAAGGGCTGAACAGTGAAGAGCTGACCATAGGTGACGTTGCCCGACGCGTCCGGGACGAGGTCGGTACGTGCTCCGCCCGGGTTCAGGAATGCGATCGTGGCATTGCCAAATGTTGCACCACTGGTAGCGGCCAATTGCGCATCGGCAATCACATTCCCCAATATTGCCTCACCGCTTGCATTGACGGCCTTGAATAATCCGCCAGCAAGCTGTCCCGCTACACGGCTCTCCAAGGGTTTTACCAGCGCGTCGTACCGTTCAATCAACGAAGTCAGCACACTGTCCATGGCAACATTATTAGTCACGGGAATATTGGTGGCAGTGCGCTTCACCACATCATGGGTGATGGGATCAAGCGTGAAATCGATTTCCGAAACCACCCTGCCATACTGGTTGGCACTGGTAACCAACTTGCCATTGATCTCACAGTTATAGGCCTGATGCGTATGACCGCTGACGACAATGTCCACCGCCGGGTTCAAATTCTTGGTGATATCAACAATCGCACCCGACATTCCCTTGCACTCACTCAACCCACCAGTCTGGGCTCCACCTTCATGCACCAATACCACGATGGCGTTGATGCCCTGCGCCTTCAGCTCTGGTACCAGCTGATTCACGGTTTCTGCCTCATCCCGAAACTTGAGCCCCGCCACACCAGCAGGCGACACTACCGACGGCGTTCCTTTCAATGTCATACCGATGAATGCCACCTTGATACCCTGGAATTCCTTGACCAGATAAGCAGGGAATAAGGTCTTGCCCGTTTTCTCATTAACGACATTCGCGGCAAGATACTTGAACTTGGCACCACCGAAGTTGGCCTTACCCACGCAACCATCAACAGGGTGACAGCCACCGTTCTGCATCCGCACCAGCTCTTCGGCCCCCTCGTCGAATTCATGGTTACCCACCGCATTGAATTCGAGCCCCATCTCGTTCATCGCCTCAATGGTGGGCTCATCATGGAACAGCGCCGACAGCAAAGGGCTTGCGCCAATCAAATCCCCCGCTGCCACCACCACGTTATTTGGGTTCTTGGCTTTGAGCGTTTTCAACCAGGTCGCCAGGTATTCAGCACCACCAGCATTCACCTTCACGGTTTTGCTGTGGTCTGCCGGGTCGGGCAGCATAAGCGAGCCACCGGGCTTGAGATTGCCGTGAAAGTCATTGATCGCCAGCATCTTGACGTCCACCCGGCCGGCAGAAGGTGCAGTAGTGACTGAACTGCCATCACCAGCGCACCCTGCCAGCAGCAAGGACATAGTAAGTGCCGATAAAGCCAGCAAAGGTGTTCGCAACATGCTAGGTATCCAGGAATTATTCAACGGGAAACGGGCTCATAACAATAGAACTGGCGCATTACAGAAAAGTTGCCGACTCAAGCTGGACCATGACCAAGGGGCCACACAGAATGACCATGACCTATAGAAATAGTGTCAGCGAATGCTTTTATCATTGCTCTGCCTATCCAGTACCACTTCGATACCGTCGTAAGCCAATCCGCTGTGGGTATTGAGGCCAATCTGACACGTTCGACTAGCAGAAACACCACAGTCGCAGCCTTGTTGGCGGTCTGCCACATGGCGCAGCGCGTGGGCATTCAATGCGGATACAGTCATCCCTTTATCGCCAGCAAAACCACAGCAAGCTACGCCGGTTTCAACCACCTCATTGGCCAAAGCGGCCGCCAATGCACGCAAATCAGCAGCAGCGGGTTGCTTGGCGATACTGCAAGGCACATGCAGGGCCAGCTTGGCGATACGTTTCACCGCTAGGCGTGGCAATACCCATTGATTCAAAAAATGAGGCGCGGCAAACAACCGTAAACGTGCATCGAGTTGGCCATTCTGCTGTGCCTCGATCAACCTTAAGCCACAGGGTCCGTTATCAAGGTAGACGGGCAAGTCACCGTTGTTACTCACAGCCAATAGCGCCAGGTTGGTATGCATAAGTGCATCGACAGCGGCTGCCAAAGCATTACCGGAAGCAAAGGGCTGGCCACAGCATATGCCGGCATAGTCCAATGGTAAGCGTGGAGCAAAGCCCGCCTTTCGCAATACCGATAGCGTGGCAGCCAATTCACTGTCAGCGCCCTGCGTGCCAGCCAGCACACGGTTTGGGCAGCTAGGGAACACAACCACCGCCTCTCCTGCCACATGGGAAACAACCGGTAACGGTGCGGCAGCAACTAAGCCCGCCGGTACCAGGGGGATACGAGGCCAACGCTGATGAGCATGCTCGTTTAATCGCTGCAATCGCCTGGGACCAAACATCCGGCCCATCCACCGCCAGGCTCTCAACCCACTACGTGCCATGGCTGTCGCCAGTCGATAGTGGCGGGCAATCTGCTGTGCCACAAATGGAAAATTTGTCCGGTCACTCAGCTGATGCATTAACTTACCGGTGTCGATGCCCACCGGGCAACGGGTGGCGCACATGCCGGTGGTTGCGCAGGTCTCGATGCCCCGCTGACGGTACTGGGCCAACCAATGCTGCCGTCTCGCCAGCTTGGCAGGCTGCTGTCGCCATGCTTGCAACTGACGCCACACGACAATGCGTTGGCGTGGACTCAGCGTTAGACCATGTGATGGACAGACCGGCTCGCAAAATCCGCACTCGATGCATTTATCCACCAGAGGATCGGCTACCGGCATCGGCTTGAGGTTCTTCAGGTGTATATCAGGGTCAGCATTCAAGATCACCCCGGGGTTGAGTATGCCCTCTGGGTCAAACAACGCTTTGATACGTTGCATAACCGCGTAGCCATCCATCCCCCATTCCAATGCCACAAAAGGCGCCATATTGCGCCCGGTGCCATGCTCACCCTTGAGAGCACCATCAAAGTCCACCGCCACCAATTGCGCCAACGCCGCCATCAAGCCTCGATAACGTTCCACCTCAGCGGGCTCATCAAAGCGCGGCGCAAAAACAATGTGCAGATTACCTTCTAGGGCATGGCCAAACAGGAGGGCTTCGGTATAACCAAATCGGTCGAATAGCCCCTGCATCCCCGCGACACCTGCAGCCAACCTTGCGACAGGAAAAGTCACATCCTCAATCACTACCGTGCTGCCGGGCGTTCGTGCCGCACCAACCGCAGGAAATAGCCCCTTTCGCACCGCCCACCAGGGTTCGAAATCTGCCGACTTGGCGCTGAAGCCAGCGCGACGGGCAATATCAAAGCCAGCCAGCACTGCATCCACCGCGGCAATCTGCACTGCCAACGCATTGGCGTCCGGTGCTCGAACCTCAATCAAAAGCCCGGCGGCGTAAGAACTACTCAGCAGCAAGTCGGGCAGTTTGGCGGCAACCGCCGATAGACTCCTTCCATCCATCAACTCCACCGCACTCACCGATGTAGCCGCCAAAGCGCTGACGGCATGGCAACACGTATCCAGCCTGTCGAACAACAACAAAGCAGATGCCTTATGCGGGTGTTCAACCACCGTGCGGTAATCGACGCGGGCAATAAACCCCAGTGTGCCTTCCGATCCAATCATGAGATGGATCAACATATCGACGGGGTCGGTAAAATCCAGCAGGGCGTTCAGGCCATAACCCGTGGTGTTCTTCAGCCGAAATTTATGCCGGATACGTTCGCTCAAGATTACATCGTTGTGAACCTTCTCTGCCAACTCGGTCAGACCCAGCAGTAGGTCGGCGTTGTTGCTGCGAAAACGGCTTACTGATGCCGGATCAGCCGTATCCAGCACACTGCCGTCGGCCAGTACCAAGCGCATGGCCAGCATGGTGTGATAGCTATTGTCCCGGGTGCCGCAACACATTCCGCTGGCGTTATTGGCTGCGATACCTCCAATTTTGCATGTGCCAATCGAAGCCGGGTCGGGGCCGATCTTACGGCCATAGGGGCGTAAGCAATCGTTGGCATGCTGGCCGATCACACCGGGCTGTAAACGAATGACCGCACCACCATCGAGAATTTCATGACCTCCCCATCCATCACCCAGCACCACCAGAATACTGTCTGTCACCGCTTGGCCCGAAAGGCTGGTACCCGCGGCGCGGAAAGTAAGGCCCAGTTTTTCAACTCTGGCTGCGGCCATGACGGCAATCACTTCCCGTTCACTTTCCACCCGTATCACCACCTGCGGCACAAGCCGGTAAAAGCTGGCATCGGTACCCAGCGCCAAGCGAAGCATCGAGTCGGTGATGATGCGCTCTGGCGGCAACTGGCCCGCAAGGATGATCAAAAAACGCGTATAGGCAATGCGTTGGGTCATTGGGCTCAGGGTAGGAGGGGGCAGCAATACTTTCATGATGCGACCTCTCTGAAATGCTTGTTATCCGCGCCAATATCTCTATCACTCAGTGCAAACCCAGGGAATGCAAATCAATGAAACTTTATGCTCTGCTGCCTGCAACGCTTTTGTTAGCGGCCTGCGCCACTACACCCGGCTATCTGACCACCTATCCATTGGTGGAACATCCTTCGACCAATGCCAACGGGCGTGTGCGCTTTCTCGTCATGCATTACACATCAAGCAATTTTGCCAGCTCGCTCCAAACCCTGAGCGAACCCAGCGACGATGGCGATGATGTCAGCGCCCACTATCTGCTGCCCGAAGAAGGCGACCCCAGTTATGGTGAACGTGCGCTCAAGGTCTACCAGCTCGTACCTGAAAACCGCCGCGCCTGGCATGCCGGCCTGTCACGTTGGGAAAACCGCCAGAACCTGAATGACCAATCAATTGGTATTGAGATCGTGAATCGGGCCCGCTGCCATGCAGTTGAAGGCACCGAACCACTTTGTTTCTTTCCCGATTTCTCTACCACCCAGTTACAGCTGCTGCTCAAACTAAGCCAGGATATCCTGGTGCGAAACCCAGACATTACGCCGACCTCTGTGGTTGGCCATAGCGATATCGCCCCCACCCGAAAAACAGACCCCGGCCCGCGCTTCCCCTGGCAGTGGCTGGCGCAGCATGGGGTAGGCGCTTGGTATGAAGATGACACGGTACTCAAGCATTACCGCGCCGTGCAAGGCAATACCGATAATATCGCCCTATTGCAACGGGCACTGCGAGCCTACGGTTACGATATCAAAGACGACGGTGCGTCCGATGCGGACATGGCCAGCTACATTCGCGCCTTCCAGATGCATTTCCGCCCTTGGGAAATCAATGGCCAAGCAACGGCCACCACCACCGCCACGGCGTTGGCACTGGTTGAAAAATACTATCCCACCAAGCTACCGCAGGTACTGCAACCCACAACACCCTAGCCAGAATCCTGATCATCACAGCGCCAGGCGTACATACCGCACGCTTTCAGCCTTCGCATCGATAATCATCCCAAATACGGGCTTATCGACCCCAGCAAGCGAGGCTGGCCTGCTTACGTTATGCTCCGCGCTGGCTGCTATTCTCCATATGAGTATCAATGCTTTCTCTTCGCCGAAGCTTAGCGACCATCCTTACTGGCCTATTGCTGGCCTTGCCCTCAGGCTGTAGCAATACCCCCCCTCGCAAGCCTGTCGAGCCCGGCTTGCAGCCAGGGGCTACCGAAAAACGCCGTCTCGACCCTACCCCGGCACCCACAGCAGCGTCGTTACCGCAAGCCCTTCAGGAATTTCGCGGCGTTTGGGTAGCCACCGTGGCGAACATCGACTGGCCCAGCCAACCGGGCCTGCCAAGCGCGCAGCAACAGGCCGAGATACGCGCCATTCTGGACCGGGTAGTGGCATTGAACTTGAACGCCATCGTGTTGCAAGTCAGGCCCACCGCGGACGCCATCTACCCTTCCGCACTGGAGCCCTGGTCAGCGTACCTGACCGGCAAGCAAGGCCAGCCGCCACAGCCCGAATACGACCCACTGGCGCTATGGATCAACGAAGCCCATGCGCGCGGCCTGGAATTGCATGCATGGTTCAACCCATTCCGGGCATGGCACCGCCGCATCAGCATGCCGCTTGCCGATAGCCATGTAGCACGCAAGCAGCCAGAGTGGGTAAGGCCGTATGGCGACTATCTATGGCTGGACCCCGGCGAGCCAGCCGCCGCCGAACGCGCGCTGGCTGTGATGGGCGATGTGCTACGCCGCTATGATATCGACGGCATACAGATTGACGATTACTTCTACCCTTATCCCATTCCCGCCGCGGGCAGGGCAGGGGCGCGAGGTGCGGTACAGGACTTTCCCGATCAAGCCACTTGGCGTCGCTATCAGGCAGGCGGCGGTAAGCTGAACCGGGCAGATTGGCGGCGTGACAATGTGAATCGCTTGGTTGAAGCCACCTACAAGCTGGTTCACACAGAAAAACCCTGGGTAAAGTTCGGCATCAGCCCCTTTGGCATTGGGCGACCAGACTTACGCCCCCCTGGCATCGTGGGCTTCAGCCAGTACGATCAACTCTATGCCGATGCAGAGCTTTGGCTGGAACGCGGCTGGGTGGACTACCTGGCACCGCAGCTTTATTGGCCGGTAGACCAACCCCGACAAGCCTTCCCGATATTGCTGGCCAGCTGGCAGCGCACCAACCCGCTTGGGCGGCATATCTGGCCTGGGCTGAACATCAGCCGGCTGGATGGCTCCTCAAGCGGTTGGTCCACCAATGAAATCACCAAACAGATCGAAGCCAGCCGCCAGCCGGCTGGACAGAGCGGCCAACTGCACTTCAGCATGCGCACGCTGCTGCAAGACCAACAAGCAATCGGTGCTGCTCTATTGCAGCAAAGCTATCCCACACCCGCGCTGCTACCCAGTTACCCGTGGTTGGGCAGCCAACGACTGGCTACACCCAGTCTGACTTTCCAGGCTGATACTGCACGCCTGCAAATCGATACACCTCGAAGTTCACCAGCCCGGTTGGCAGTTTGGAAGCAATACGCCAGTGGCTGGCAACTCGACATTCAAGCGGCCAGCCAAACAACCGTAGAACTGGCAGCACACCCGGAATGGGGCGCAGTACGTGCAGTTGCAGTACAGGTGCAGGACCGCCTGGGCCAGTTGAGCGAAGTGGCCATTTGGCAGACAACCCATTAGGTTGAGCCAGCCTAGTCGCGGTAGACGTTTTCAAAATCCAGGCTGCCATTGGGTGCCATCATAAAGCCCTTAACGTCACGCAGCATCGGGATGTAGACAGTGGAATGCGCCATGGTGATCCAGGGACGCTCGCGCTTGAAAATGACCTGTGCCTGCTCATAAAGGGCAATGCGTTTTTTCTGGTCGGTCGTGGCCCGGGCTTCGTCCACCAAGTGGTCGAATTCGGCATTACAGAACTTGTAACCACCCGGGTTGGCGGCACAGGTGAGGTTGGGCGACAGGAAGTCATCGGCATCGCCTGTTTCGCCAGACCATCCGCTCATATAGACGCTGTGTTCCCCCTTGCTGGCGCGCTTGAGATATTCGCCCCATTCATAGGTCTTGATATGGGCGGTAACGCCAATCTTGGCCCAATCCTGCTGGATCATCTGGGCCATCATTTGGCCATTCGGGTTGGTCGGCCGAGCTACGGGCAAGGCCCATAGATCCACTGCCAAGCCGTTTTTGTATCCCGCTTTGGCCAGCAGTTCCTTGGCGCGCTTTGGGTCGTACTCATTCTTGAGTTGGTGGTTATAACCGGGAATAGCCGGTGGAAATGCGCTTACCGCCTGCATGGCATCACCGCGCGGAAACAGCGCCTTGAAAAGCGCATTACGATCGATGGCGATATCCAGCGCTTCGCGCACATCGCGGTTATCGGTCGGTGGCTTGGCGAGATTGAATGCCAGGTAGGAAATATTCAGCGCCTGAATATGCTGAAGCTGAATCTTGGGCTTGCCCTCCACGGCAGCGATATCCACATCCCGGATAGGTGCGGTGATGTGGCATTCCCCCGCCAGAAGCTTCTGCACCCGTACGTTGGGCTCGCGGGCAATCGACATAATCAACATCTCAGTCTTTTGCTTGCCACCCCAATAATCCGGGTTGGCATCAAGGCGTAGCACATCATCCTTGCGGTAGGACTTGAACCGATAAGAGCCCGTGCCTATCGGGTAATTGTTGATATTGGCCGCCAGGCCCCTGCCAAGCAGTTGAGCAGCGTATTCAGCCGACTGGATGCCGGCAAAACTCATCGCAAAATAATCGAGAAACGTGACATTGGGTGCCTTGAGCCGGAAGCGCACCGTGTAATTGTCCAGCTTGTCCACCCCAGCCAGCATTTGCGTCAAACCGAGGTTTTGCGGGTAGATAAAGGTGGCAGGAAACGCCACGTTAAAAGGCTGCTGAGGGTCGATAAAGCGCTGGAAGGTAAACAACACATCGTCCGCATTCATCAGGCGGGTGGGTTTGAAGTAGGTAGTGTGGTGAAAACGCACATCCCTGCGCAACTTGAAGGTGAAGGTTTTGGCGTCGGGCGATACCGTCCATTGCTCGGCCAATTTAGGCTGTAAACCCGTGCCACCGCGCTTAAAACTAAGCAACCCCTGGAAAAGCTGACGGGTGATATTACTGGTGCTGGAGGAATCCCACAGGCCTGGATCAAACCCCTCTGGGCTCGCATCAGCGCAGTAGATAAGGGGCTTGGCCAGTGTGCTTTGGCTGATTAACGCCACAGCAAGAAGCGCCAGTTTGGCGGGGCGAAAAAGGTAGCTTGGCAAATACATAGAACTGGTAGAAATCCAATGGGTGAGAGAGTCCCGCCCGTTTTTGCAACAGGTGGAAAAGCATGGGCAAAGGCGTCTGGCCAAGTTAGACGAGCATTACATGATTTTTATCGCAGCAAGGTTTCGCTGCAGTGCACAAAGCGCAGTATCATGCTGCCCGTTTCCACCCCGACGGCCACTCATCATGACCCACTTTAAGTCCGTTTCCTATTCGAGTCCGCAGCCCGGTCCACGCCTGATTGTATTGGGTGCTGTGCATGGCAATGAGTTGGCTGGTACACGCGGTATTTTGCGGGTGATGGAAGAGTTGGAGACTGGTAGCTTGAAGCTGGTCAGCGGCAGTGTGACCTTTGTACCCATCACCAATCCGCTTGCCTATGAAAAACAGCAACGCGCCGGCGACCGGAACCTGAACCGTAATCTCAGCCCGACTGATGAGCCGCATGAATTCGAAGACCGGATCGCCAACTGGCTTTGCCCATTGCTGGCCCAGCACGATGTCTTGCTTGATCTGCACTCCTTCCAATCACCCGGCCAAGCCTTCGCTATGGTGGGGCCGGAAAACAACGACGGAGCGCTGGAACCATTCAAATTCGCCCATGAGGAAGAAACCTTGGCAATGCGCCTGGGGGTGGGCCGACTGGTAGATGGTTGGCTATCGACCTACGCCCACGGTGTGGAAGCGCGGATAGCCCGCATGCCGGCGGATGCCTCACGCGCGGACATGCTCAATGCCGATTCACGCTATGGCGTCGGTACAACGGAATACATGCGTTCTGTCGGCGGCTACAGCATTACGCTCGAGTGCGGCCAGCACGACGATCCTCAAGGCCCCGAAGTCGCCTATCGCGCTATTCATAACACCCTTGCGCACCTTGGCATCAGCGTCGAGGCCAACCCTGCACCAGCCGAATCAATCGAAGCGCTGCATATCTACCAAGTTATCGACAAATTCAACGCCGACGACAGCTTCAGCCGGACTTGGGCCAGCTTCGACCTGCTGAAAACCGGTGATGTCATTGGCCACCGCGCTACTGGCGAGAAAGTGATAGCCGAGTGCGATGGCTATATCCTGTTTCCAAACAGCAAAGCACAAGCGGGGCAAGAGTGGTTTTATCTAGCGAGAGTAACGGATAGGTTTGTACCTACGGCCTGATTAACCGTAACAAAAAAAAGCCACATCGTGTGATGCGGCTTTTCTTTATGCAGTGCTCAATAATGCGGCGGAATCTCATGCTGCATACCGGCTGGCTTGAAACCATCCTGCATCCGCTCGGTTACACCCCGCATTTCCTGCGCTAACCACTCCAACTGTTGCTGCTGGCGGGCTACCACCTTGTTCAATTCGTCCAGCAGGTCATCCTGCAAGGCGAGGCGGATTTCCAATTCGGTGATGCGGTCTTCCATCGCTTTATCCTTATTACTCAACGACCACGCGGTTTACTGGGGCTGCCTTTAATCGGGCCACCTTTGCCACCGCGTAGATTCGGTTTACGCGGTGGAGCTGGTGCCGCAATACGCCCCACCGAGCCTGGTCCGCCGCCTCCACGTGCATTGCCACGTGGGGCTTGCTGGGCGCGCTCTTCAGCCGTCGGGTGCGGTACAAGGCAATGGGCCGCACCACCAATCAGATCGGGCCGGCCCATATTTACCAGTGCTTCACGCAAAATGGTCCAGTGCTTCGGATCGTGATAGCGCAAAAAGGCTTTATGCAGCTTGCGCCGATAAGCATCACGTACATTGTCCACAATCTCGCTATTACGCCCCACCTTTTTCAGGGGATTACGCCGCGTGTGCCACATGGTGGTTGCCATGGCCATGGGCGTGGGCGTGAAGGCCTGCACTTGGTCGGGGCGGAAGTTGTTCTTCTTCAGCCAGATGGCGAGGTTGAGCATGTCCTCGTCCGTCGTGCCAGGGTGAGCAGCGATAAAGTAGGGGATGAGGTATTGCTGTTTGCCGGCTTGTTTGCTGAAACGGTCGAACAGCTTGCGGAAAGCCTCGAAGGTATCCACACCGGGCTTCATCATCTTGCTGAGCACATTCTCTTCGGTGTGCTCCGGGGCAATCTTCAAGTACCCACTGACATGATGCGTCACCAGTTCCTTGATGTACTCGGGTGAACGCACAGCGATGTCATAGCGCAAGCCCGACCCGATGGTGATCTTCTTCACCCCCGGCACGGCACGGGCTTTACGGTATAGCTGCACCAACGAGCTGTGGTCGGTATTCAGGTTTTCGCAAATACCTGGGTAGACGCAGCTAAGCCTGCGGCAGGCCGATTCGATCTTGGTGTCTTTGCAAGCCAGCCGGTACATATTGGCCGTTGGGCCACCCAGATCGGTGATATGGCCCTTAAAGCCCTTGGTCTTGTCGCGTATTTCCTCGATCTCGTTGAGGATGGACTCCTCCGAACGACTTTGGATGATGCGACCCTCGTGCTCGGTGATTGAGCAGAAAGTACAACCACCGAAACAACCGCGCATGATATTGATCGAAAAACGGATCATTTCCCAGGCGGGGATATGCGCACTGGCATAGCTTGGATGCGGATTGCGCGCGTAGTACTGGCCGAACACATAGTCCATCTCAGGCGTGGTCAATGGAATCGGCGGTGGATTGATCCAGATATCACGCTCACCATGTTGCTGCACCAGCGCGCGGGCATTGCCAGGGTTGGATTCCAGATGCAACACCCGGCTGGCGTGGGCATACAGCACTGGGTCATGTGCCACCATCTCGTAGGAAGGAATCCGCACCACCGTCTTGCCCCGTGCTTCGAGCTTGGCACGCACCCGCTCGGCCTTGCTGATCAGGCGGATCGGCTGGGTACCTTCGGGAATAGCTGGGCCATTGATCTGCTTAGGTACTTCTGGCTCCATGGCATAAGGGTCGATATGGGCATCGACGCGGCCAGGCGTATCGACTGTGCTTGAATCTTCTTCCACCCAATCAACATCAGGCCGCCAACCTTTGTTAGCGATAAAGGCGGTGCCGCGAATGTCACGCATATCGCGCAACTTCTCACCTGCCGCAGCGCGCTGGGCCACTTCCACCAATGCCCGCTCGGCGTTACCAAACAACAGGATGTCAGCTTTGGCGTAAACCAACGCCGACTGCCGCACGGTGTCGCTCCAATAGTCATACTGGGCGATGCGGCGCAGGCTGGCCTCGATGCCGCCAATCATGATCTGCACACCGGGGTAGGCTTCACGACAACGCTGAGAATAAATGGTTACCGCCCTGTCTGGCCGTTTGCCGGACACCCCGTGCGGGGTATAAGCATCATCCGAACGCGGCTTTTTGTCGGCCGTATAACGGTTGATCATCGAATCCATATTGCCGGCTGTCACGCCAAAAAACAGCCGTGGCTTGCCCAACTCTCTAAAGGCATCTGCCGACTGCCAATCGGGCTGAGCGATGATACCAACTCGCAGACCTTGTGCTTCCAGCACCCGGCCAATCAAGGCCATGCCAAAACTGGGATGGTCGATATAACAATCGCCAGTCACCAGAATCACATCACATTCGTCCCACCCCAATTGGTCCATCTCCGCGCGACTCATCGGCAGAAATGGCACGGGTTTACGGGCGAAAACGCCCTCGGGCAATTGAGAAATGGGGGGTGCGGCGCTGCTCATACGACGATTACCTGCTTGGCGAATCGACCATTTTCGCAGAAAAGCATCAATCAGCCAAAAAATGCTTGTTTTTCATCGAGATAGCCCATCAAGTTGATGACGAAACGGTAAAATCGGCGTCAGTTGCCTTATAGTGTTTTCTGTTCATACCTAGCCAATTACAAATGCGTGCCGATCTATCCGATTGCGCACCGACAGCCAGGAAAATCGCCATGGATCGCATGTCCTCGCCTATACCCGCCCGTATTGCCCAACTTCGCCAAGCCATGACAGCACAACGCCTTGCGGCTTATCTGGTCCCATCGGCCGACCCACACCTGTCTGAATACCTGCCGGGCCGCTGGCAAGGTAGGCGCTGGCTCTCTGGCTTTAATGGCTCGGTCGGCACGCTGGTGGTAACGCAGGATTTTGCCGGCTTATGGGCAGACAGCCGGTATTGGGTGCAGGCAGAGGCCGAGCTGGCCGGTACGGGTATCGAACTCATGAAGATTCCGGCGGTAGGCGGGTCTCAGCATATCGATTGGCTTGCTGCCAATGTGCCTGCCGGCAAAACGGTGGGGGTTGATGGGGCGGTGCTTGGGCTGGCTATGGGCCGTACGCTGGATGCTGCGCTGCAAGCCAACAATATCGCCATCCGTACCGATATAGACTTACTGGACAGCGTGTGGCCCGACCGCCCCAGCCTGCCAATTTCCGCTATCTACGAACACCTGCCACCGTATGCCACCCAAAGCCGGGCCGAGCGTTTGGCGTTGGTTCGCAAAGAAATGATGGCAAAGGGTGCCCAGTACCATTTCGTTTCCACTGTCGATGACCTGGCTTGGTTATTCAATTTGCGCGGTGATGACGTTAGCTACAACCCCGTCTTTATCGCCCATGCGCTTATCGGTATGGGTAGCGCAACGCTGTTTCTGGCGGAAGGCAAGGTCCCGGCGGACGTCGCTGCTGCCCTGGCCAAGGACAGGGTAACCATCGCCGCCTATGCCGAGGCATCGCCAGCCCTGGCTGCATTACCTGCCCACAGCACGCTGTTGCTCGACCCACGCCGCATTACCCTTGGCCTGCGCCAAGCTGTGGCACCAGGGGTCAAGGTCGTGGAAGCCATCAACCCCTCTACTTTCGCCAAGTCCAGGAAAAGCAGCGCAGAAGCCCAATATGTACGCGCTGCAATGGAACAGGACGGTGCTGCATTGTGCGAGTTTTTCAGCTGGCTGGAAGGGGCGCTGGGCAAAGAACGGGTTACCGAGGTCACTATCGACGAGCAAATTTGTGCAGCCCGCGCGCGCCGCCCAGGTTTTGTCTCGCCCAGCTTCGCCACTATCGCAGGCTTCAAGGGCAACGGTGCCATGCCGCACTACCGTGCCACAGAAGAATCACATGCCGTCATCGAAGGCAATGGCCTATTGCTCATCGACTCAGGTGGCCAGTACCTGGGTGGCACAACTGACATCACCCGCGTTGTTCCAGTCGGGTCCATCACCGCCGCCGAGAAACGTGACTTCACCTTGGTATTGAAGGGCATGATCGCGCTCAGCATGGTGCAGTTCCCTCGTGGTACAGCGTCGCCGCGGCTCGATGCCATCGCCCGTGCGCCAATCTGGGCTGGTGGCGTCGACTATGGCCATGGCACCGGCCACGGTGTCGGCTATTTCCTGAATGTGCACGAGGGCCCTCAGTCGATCTCCCCTGGCACAATGCCCGAGCCGCATACCGCCATGGAGCTGGGCATGATCACCTCCAACGAACCCGGTATCTACCGTCCAGGCAGATGGGGAGTGCGAATCGAAAATCTGGTGCTGAATGTACCAGCCGAAACCAATGAGTTCGGCGAATTCATCAAGTTCGAAACGTTGACGCTGTGCCCGATTGACACTCGCTGCATCGACAAAACCTTGCTACGCGCCGACGAAGTCGCATGGCTGAATGACTACCACGCCATGGTCAAGACACGTCTCGAATCGCTCGTGGAAGGCCCGGCTAAAAATTGGCTGTACGCACGCACTGCCGCCATTTAGCCAGAAAATTCAACAACCTAACTGCCCGCCAACATAATTTGAGCGGGCTTTTTTATTTATGAACTTGGAAATAGCATATCCTTCTGTCATATTTAGTTGGTTACGACTACAGGTCCAACCATCATGACTCGCTCAATGACCCTGCATACCTGCTGCTTGACCTTACTGCTGGCCTGTCAAAGCCTATCTGTCATGGCCCAAGAAAATCTCGACAATTCCAATGTTGTCGTGGCTCCCTTGAACCAACCTGACGAGCCCGCTATGCAGGAAGCCGCACCCGCCGTGCTGACACGTGGCATTCCCCGCCCCCCAAAGCTGGACGAAATGAAGCAGGGCTCCTGGTCTTATGAAGTCATGAAGATCGCCCGCGCTTCGGGCTGTGACGGAGACGGCGCCTGGTTGATCGGCAAAGACAACATGGAAGAGACTTACCAAGTGTTTTGCCCGACCGAGAAGCAGTTTGTGGCCGTCTGTGTGAGGGCCGGCTGCGTCGAAGTCGACTAGAACTCGCTCTGATACCCGGGGAAGAATTCAAGTCCACCGTTGCTCGCTACAGGCTCTATGAGCCTGTTCGCACTTTTATTTACCCAGCCTTCTCGAGGCAAAAGCACTGTATTGGCCCCAAGAACTTGTTTACGAATAGCACATTAACCCTGATCACGGCTGCGCAGTAAGACCGTCAGCAGGTTCTAACAAGCCCGCCCCGAGTCAGTGCTTGTTTATACCCGGCCTTTTCCACGCCCACGCAATTGCTATAGCCCCATTTCCTATACGTTCTGCAACCCATTGCGCTGCAACGTTTCGACCAGGATCTCCAAATTGTGGTTGCCATCAGCCAACCAAACCATGCCATCCTGAATCGTGCAACTGAGTTGCATGCTACGCGCCGCCATAGCGTCCAGTTCTGCAAGCGTGGTTTCCGGGATGCTCAGTACCGTCAGCTTTTCCAACTTACGCAGTACGCCTGCATTGGTTTTCCACCATACAGGTAGAGCACGGCCACCATAGGCAAATAATACGACTTGATCGGCTTTCCCACAGGCTTGGCGTAGACGGCGTTCATCGGGCAACCCCAGTTCTATCCAGAGTTTTACATCACCATGGTCATGGTGCTCCCAGATATCCGGCTCATCCTCACTGCTGATGCCGCGCGAAAACTTGAGACTTTCGCTGGCGTATAACGCAAAAGCCAGCACTCGCAACATCATGCGTTCAGTGGTTTCCGAAGGGTGGCAAGCAATCGTGAGGTTATGCTGGCCATAGTAACCGCGGTCCATATTGGAAACGCTCAGGTCGGCTTTATAGATGGTGGCGCTCAAGGCCATGGGGCGTACTTTCTGCCAAAGGCATGCGAAGACAAGGCGCGATTCTACCTGGGGTCGATAGTTCGCTTACACTCCCGGTTTCCTGTTTATTCACTTGGCATCCATGACACAGCACTTGTCGATCTCGGCTGCGCGTCAACTTCACTTGGCCGCACAAGGTCTGTTGAAACCCCAACGTCGGAAAGCCAATAAGGCCGATGTCCTTGCAGCCATTCGACGTATGGCGCTTTTGCAGATCGACACCATCTCCGTGGTTAACCGCAGCCCTTACTTTGTGTTATTCAGTCGAATGGGCGCTTTCGAGCCAGCTTGGCTGGAGCAACTGTTGGCTGAAGGCAAACTCTATGAATACTGGGCGCATGAAGCCTGTTTCGTACCAACCGAAGACTACGGCCTGCTGCGTTATCGCATGCTTGACCCATCAAGCATGGGTTGGAAGTACGCTGGACGGTGGTTGGAGCAGCATGCTACTGAGATCGCCGCCATCAAGCACCACATCAAAACACATGGCCCAGTACGCTCAGCCGACTTTGAGCGCAAAGGAGGCAAAGGCAATGGCTGGTGGGATTGGAAGCCGGAAAAGCGCCATCTGGAGGTGTTATTTACCGTTGGCCAAATAATGGTAACCGAGCGGCGTAACTTCCAACGTGTGTATGACCTAACAGACAATGTACTGACCAAGCATTATCAAAGCGGCTGGGATGATGCCCGCGACCTGATCAGCCCAGAAGCAGCGCAAGCGGAGATGGTGCGACGCAGCTGCCAGGCGTTAGGTGTGGTCAAAACTGGCTGGGTAGAAGACTACTATCGATTGAAACGTGGCAAATACGACGCCATGCTGCATAGCCTTGCCGAAGCGGGCGAGCTAATCCCCGTTCGAATCGAAGCCTGGCAACACGATGCTTTTGTCCATAAAGACTTGGCGCCGCTGCTGGACGAAGCCATTGCCGGCACACTGCAATCGACAGTTACCACCTTGCTATCTCCGTTCGACCCGGTAGTGTGGGATCGCAAACGTGCCAGTGAGCTTTTCGATTTCGACTATCGAATCGAGTGCTACACCCCCGCACCGAAACGCAAATATGGCTATTTCGTATTGCCTATCCTGTCGCGCGGCAAGCTGGTGGGCCGGCTTGATGCCAAGGCACATCGCCAACAAGGAATTTTCGAAGTCAAAGCACTGTACTTGGAGCCAGGAGTTCGGGTCACCCAGAAATTGACCGCCGACTTGCAAGCCGCGTTGCAACGCTGCGGCGATTGGCATGGCACTCCTCTAGTACGCGTACTAGACGTACCAACAGGTTTAGCTGGTGCACTCGACACCCACTAGCCTATCTATTCACCTTGCCGCCCCTTCAGATGAAACGCATCGCACCTCTTATCACATTGTTACTGACCAACTTTGCCTATGCCCAGGAACCCAGCCTGGAACTTGGCATAGGCGTTTCCGCCATCAGCCTGCCCGATTACCGTGGCAGCGATGCACAACACAGCTATCTGCTGCCTATCCCCTACCTCAGCTATCGCAGTGAAAAATTGGAAATCTCGCGCGCTGGGTTACGGCGCAGACTATTTGATAGCGAGCGGGCCGAAATTGACCTGAGCATTAACCTGACCCCACCCAGCCACAGCGAAGGCAATGTTGCCCGAGCCGGTATGCCCAGGCTTTCACCCACCCTGGAAATCGGACCCTCAATCAAATATCGCCTTAATGACGCCAACGCTAAGGTACGCTGGGAGGCCGTATTACCGGTACGCGCTGCACTGGTTGTAGATGACTGGCGTACCCGCTATATCGGCGCCGTTCTCAATCCAAAGTTGGCTGCGGACTGGAGCCTGGGTCAAGGGGAATCAACATGGCGAATGGGGTGGTCGGGCGGTGCATTGATTGGCAGCCGTAAGCAACATGAATACTTCTATGGCGTAGCACCCGAATTCGCTACTAGCAATCGACCCGCCTACCAAGCCCATTCTGGTTACGCAGGATTGCAGTCCACACTCAGTGCCAGTCGTAATCTAGGTGATTATTGGGTTGGCTTGTTCTTGCGCGCAGATAATCTGAACGGTAGCCGCTTTGCCGACAGCCCGTTACTGCAGCGCAAAACCACACTTAGCGGGGGTATTGCCTTGGTTTGGCGCTTCTACCGAAGTGGGCAGTAACAAGATTTCTGTCAAAGTACTTGACGGACTGCCGGAACATCTCCATACTTCGGTTTCTCTGTCGCGGGATGGAGCAGTTGGCAGCTCGTCGGGCTCATAACCCGAAGGTCACAGGTTCGAGTCCTGTTCCCGCAACCAAGAACATCAAGGCCTTAGACGCGAAAGCATCTAAGGCCTTTTCGTTTTTCAGCACAGGGCAGCGCCTCAAGCAACACATAGGCGATTTCATCAGTGGGGAGAACTCTCTTCCTAATTGGCCATGCAAATACACAAGCTAGATACTCAACGTGGCTGTGTCGCTAAGAACCTGTTAACGGTCCATCCGAGTTACCCACCAAGATCTCCGGCTGGCAAAGTACTTGAAGTTCCTTCAAAGGCCGCGCATTGGTAATGACTTGCTGAATAAGCTGCGCCATACGCTTACCTGCTCGGTGTGGAGTAGGCTGGACCACCGAGGTAATCTGCCTATCGACCAAGAGCGTGTCGGGCGGAATGCCGTCGTAAACAATCACCGACAAATCCTTCCCCATCACAATGCCCCGGTCTATCAGCACGCGTATAGCGCCAACCCCCGCAAGGTTGTTATCGATGATCACCGCCGTAGGCAGCCTGGGCTGTTCCAACAAACGCACCATCGCGTTATAACCACTGCAGCGCGCCAAGCCCGCCCGTAATATCCAATTTGTAGAAGGTGCGATACCCGCACTCAACATCCCTTTTAAATAGCCGGTGTAGCGCTGGTGGGCAAAGTTGTAATGCAGCGACGCATGAATATATGCGATATGCCGATGCCCCAATCCCACCAACCGCTCTACTGCCAACACGCTGCCAGCCTCATTGTCATAATCAAACCAGGGATGAACACTGCAATCTGCAGTACGTCCATAGGCAAGGAAAGGCACGTTGACTTGGCGTAGATAATCAATCCGTTGGTCTTGCACACAGGTACGGGACACGATAAAGCCATCAACCCGCCGGCTGCGAATCATCTGGTCGTACGTGTCCAACTCCCCCTTTTGGCTGGCGGATGCAATCAACAAGTCCATGTTGAAGGGAGCCAGCCCCTCAGTAATACCGGAGACCACCTCCAGAAAACGTGGATCAGCCACGTCACCCATTTCCAAGGGGTAAACAACACCAATGGCGTCAGCCCGGCCCAACGCCAAGTTACGCGCCACAACATTAGGTTGATAACCCAAAGCGCGAGCAGCCTCGATAACACGCAAACGCGTTTTTTCGCTTACATCGGAATAGCCATTCAGCGCACGGCTTACCGTAGTCATTGAAAGGTTGAGGCTTGCGGAAAGCGCTTTCAGATCCATCGACGTCTTATACCAATCAAAAGACTTGCCATCGGGAGCAGGTTACAACAGCCGAGCAAGCCTAAACTATTAGGGAGTCATATTAATTGGCTGGTATCTGCCAATTTGGTTCGCTCATCTGCACACTAGTTAGCGTCCACATCGATACAAATAAGCTAACAGAGTCGCCTCGGCAAGCCAGGGCTGCCATCAGCCTGGCGCTGCTAAGGTCGGCATTTGGGACCCAGCGCGCTAACCAATAGCCATAAGTCTGCTTGCTCGTCACCCATGAGCCCACTAGACTCCGCGCCATCTGCTGCAAGGAAATAATCAAGATGGCCGCCGCCCCGCAATACGACGAATCTTCCGTCAAAGTACTGAAAGGTCTGGAACCGGTAAAGCACCGACCAGGCATGTACACTCGCACGGAAAATCCACTCCATATCATCCAGGAAGTCATCGACAACGCTGCCGATGAGGCCCTTGGCGGTTACGCCAAAAATATTGAAGTAGTGGTTTATCAGGATGGATCGATCAGCATTGCTGACGATGGCCGGGGTATTCCAGTCGGCATTCACCCAGAAATGGGGGTACCGACGGTAGAAGTCGTCTTCACCCAGCTGCACGCCGGGGGCAAGTTCAACAAAAAGGACGGCGGCGCTTATAGCTTCTCGGGCGGCTTGCATGGCGTGGGCGTCAGCGTCACCAATGCATTGTCGACCCGCCTGGAAGTAAGGGTGAAGCGTGAAGGAGCCGAGTACGCCCTGGCCTTTAGCGACGGCTTCGTTATTGAACCCATCGCGCTGCTCAAGGAAGTTGGCAAGAAGAACACCGGTACTTTCGTACGCTGCTGGCCCGACCCGAAATACTTTGATTCGCCCAATATCCCCATGGGTGAACTGGCGCATATCCTTCGATCAAAGGCAGTACTGTTACCCGGTATTACGGTAACGCTCATGGTCGAAAAGAAAGATAGCAGCCGCGATACCCAAACCTGGAGCTATCCGGATGGCTTGGCAGGCTATCTGAGCGAACAGTTGGCCGATGCGGAATTGATTGTCCCCTTGTTCCGGGGCGAGCGTTATATCAACGAAGAAAACGACAGTTTCTCCAAAGGCGAAGGTGCAGCCTGGGTGATTACGTGGACAGAGGAGGGCGGTATTGCCCGCGAATCCTACGTAAACCTGATTCCTACACCTTCTGGCGGTACGCATGAAACCGGCCTGCGTGATGGTGTGTTCAATGCCGTCAAGAATTTCATCGACCTGCACAACCTCCTGCCCAAGGGCGTCAAACTGCTGCCGGAAGACCTTTTCGCACGTGCCAGCTTTGTATTGAGCACCAAAGTGCTCGACCCACAATTCCAAGGCCAAACCAAGGAACGGCTCTCCAGCCGCGACGCGTTGCGACTTGTCTCAACCCAGGTGCGCGACCCGTTTGAGCTGTGGCTAAACGAGCACCTGGACTACGGCAAGAAATTGGCTGAACTCGCCATTCGCCAAGCTCAAAGCCGCATGAAAGCGGCTAAAACCGTGGTGAAGAAAAAAACTAGCGGTGTCGCCGTATTACCAGGCAAGCTGACTGACTGCACCAGCGAGGATGTAAGCCGCCGCGAGCTTTTTCTAGTGGAAGGTGACTCAGCCGGGGGCAGCGCCAAACAAGGTCGGGATAAGGACTTCCAGGCTATCCTCCCCTTGCGCGGCAAGGTACTGAATAGCTGGGAAGTCGACCAAAGTGAACTGTTCGGCAATAACGAGATCCATGATATTGCCGTTGCTATCGGCGTCGACCCACATAAACCAGATGGCCTGGCAGACCTAAGCGGCCTGCGGTACGGCAAGATACTGATCATGTCCGACGCGGACGTGGATGGTTCCCACATTCAGGTGCTGCTCTTGACGCTGTTCTGCCGGCACTTCCCCCAACTGGTTAAAAACGGGCATATCCACATCGCCCAACCGCCCTTGTTCCGCATCGACGTCCCAGGCAGCGGCAAGCAAAAGCCACCACGCAAATTCTACGCATTGGACGATGGCGAGCTGGAAGCCATTGTCGACAAGCTCCGGCTGGAGAAAGTCCGTGAAGGCAGCTGGGGTATCAGCCGCTTCAAGGGCCTTGGAGAAATGAATGCAGAACAACTGTTTGACACCACCATGAACCCAGACACTCGCCGCACTTTGCAGATCAGCTTCGATGCCCTTGAGGACGATACCCGCCGCATCATGACCATGCTGATGGGTAAGGGCGAAGCCAGTTCGCGCCGCACTTGGCTGGAAGAAAACGGCAATCTGGCGGAAGGGGATATCTGATGCTGGGTTCTCATTCAGCAGGAGCCGTACTGTGAGCCAATCCACCAGCAACCCAACTACACGCGTCGCGATCGTCATCCCAGTACTGAACCAACTGGCTTATACCCAGGGCTGCCTGGCATGCCTGGAAGCCGATATCGCCACAGGCGTACAGGTCATCGTCATCAACAATGGCTCTACCGATTGCACTGCCGAATGGCTGGCCAGCCAACCCAACATTCAGGTTATCAGCAACCCTGAAAACCGTGGCTGTGCACCAGCCTGGAACCAAGGTGTAGATCTGGCCCGCGATGCGGACTGGGTCATCGTGCTCAATAACGATGTACTGCTGCCCCCAGGCTGGCTGCAAGCCCTATTGCAAGCCGGTGAACGGCATCGGCTAGATATTGTGTGCCCCGCCATGCGGGAACGGGACCAGAACTATCCTTTCACGACCTATGCCGAAGGCTTCATGCATGAGCTGCAAGACGTACTGCGACTCAATGCGGCACATGGCGTCTGCTTCGCCGTAAGGCGCACAGTATTCGATCGTATCGGTGGCTTTGACGAAGCCTTCCGTATCGGCCAATTTGAAGACACGGATTTCTTTCGGCGCGCCCGCATAGCAGGTTTTCGTGCCGGAATCGTCGGCGCCTGCTTTATTCACCATTTCGGCTCTGTCACGCAGGATGCACTCAGCGACACCAACCGGAATCGACCCTATGAAGCCGAAAACCGCGCCTACTTCCGCAAGAAATGGCAATTAGGCTGGTGGAAACGGCGCAGCGAGAAGATGCGACAGGAAATGCAGCAAAGCTGGTGGCGCTGGCACGAGCAACGCCGCTATGGGCATACGCTGCATGAGAAATGGGGCAAAGGTCAGCTGGAATTCTACTGAGCTGCCCTACTTACCAAACCTACGGGTGCAGCATTGACTTACACATCGTCAGCGCCGCATCTTGTTTCACGCTAACGCAAGCGGCTTGCCAACCTCGTCCGCAAGCGATCGCAAGGCATCCAACACCACCTTCTCGGGCAAGTTGACCAGACAATCGCTTACCTGCCCATCGCCGCATCCTTCCCGGTTGCATGGGCGGCAGGGGTAATTAGTATTAGCAACCATGCGGCTGGGCACCTTCCACGGCGCCCACTTACCATCTACCGACGGCCCAAACAACGCCACACAGGGCGTACCGAGCGCAGAGGCCATATGCATTGGTGCGGAATCCAGACCCAACCACAGCTTGGCGTCAGCAATCAGCGCCCCCAGTTGCTTTAGCGTGATTTGGCCGGACAAATCCACTACAGGCCGCTCCAGCCGTGCCTTGATCGCCTCGATCATCGCCATCTCCTGCGGCTCCTTGGCTGCCGTCAGCAGTACTTTTTCTCCTGCCGCGGTCAATGCATTGATCACCACAGCCATTCTCTCCGCAGGCCATGCCTTGTACATCCAGCGCGACGTGGGGTGCACCTGGATATACTCGCCAGGCTTCAGACCATGCTGAGCCAGCATCACGTGGGCACTGGTACGACTGGCTTCATCGACCGTCAGACACATACGATGGGTAGCATCATTGGGGCGGATGCCAATTCGACGTAAAGCATCGAGATGGACCTCAACCATATGCCGAGACCATGGCAGATCGTGGTAAAGATGGGTGAAGCTCTTGCGCCAGAATCGGTCGCGCAATTGATCAGATGCAACCGAGACCTCAGGACGCAACAAGCGGGATAACCATGCCCCTCTACGCCGTTTGGTGAGGTGTACAACTAGGTTGTAGTTGCGCGAACGCAGTGTGCGCAGCAATTGCCACTCCGCCTTTAGCCACCCCCAAACACCATGTTGGCGGCGGCCATGACGAACTATTCCATATAGCTGATCGAGGTCCGGGTGGCCTGCAATCATCGGTTTTGTATCTTCAAACACCAGTGCATCTACTTGATAACCCGCCAGCGCCAATGTACTTACGACAGGACTGCTCAGTAAAACATCACCATGATGCTGCATCATCATAACCAGCGCGCGGCGCTGGGTGCTGCTATCCATTACGTTACCCCTAACAGCAATTCCCGCACTCTATCGGCATCTGGCGCACGTTCAATCTCGCTCGCCAGAGGACTTAAGCGCTTTAGGTCACTCTTTAAAATTACTTGTTTCACATTCAATAGCTGGGCAGGATGCATGGAAAAGCTACGCAAACCCAGCGCCAGCAACAACCGCGTCAGCCGCACATCACCCGCCATTTCACCGCAGACCGACACAGGCACACCCATCCGATCAGCCCAGCGAATCACATGGGCGATCAAATACAGTACGGCGGGATGGAAGGGGTCATATAAATGGCTGACCGCATCATCACCCCGATCAACCGCCAGCGTGTACTGAATCAGGTCATTGGTGCCGATGGAGACAAAATCGAGCCGTTCCAGAAAGTGATTGATAGTGAGGGCCGCACCCGGCACCTCGATCATGCCGCCAATCTGGACATCCTCTCCAAACGGGATGCCATCTTCACGCAAGCTGTCCTTCACCTGCTCGACATGGAACCGTACTTGGCTCACTTCTGCCAAGCTGGCCAACATAGGCACCAGCATTTTAAGCTTGCCATGCACACCCGCGCGCAACAGCGCACGTAGCTGGGTACGGAACAGAATCGGTTCAGCCAAACAGAGCCGTACACCCGTCAGACCCAGGGCAGGGTTGGGGGCCGACTGAGCATCTTCATCGGCCCACTTGGGCATCTTGTCACGGCCGAGGTCAACGGTGCGAATCGTAACCGGCTGCCCCTTCATCCCTTCAAGTACTTGCCGATAGGCCTCATACTGCTCTTCTTCGTCCGGCAGGTCGTCACGGCCCAGGAAGATGAATTCGGACCGATAAAGACCGATGCCAGAAGCACCGTTGGATCGTACCTGTTCTATGTCACCCGGGGTTTCAATATTGGCCAGCAGCTCAATGCTGGTACCATCCAACGTTGTAGCCGCGGTACTCTTCAGTCGCTGTAAGCGCTTACGTTCCGCAGCATGGCTGGCTTGGCGCTTGCGGTATTCCGCCACGATCGCTTCGCTGGGGTCGATGATAGCCACACCAGCCGTACCATCGACAATCAGCCGTTCGCCTTCCCGAATCAACTGACGCGCATTGTGCAACGCCAGTACTGAGGGGATATTCAAGCTGCGGGCAAGAATAGCGGTATGCGAGGTTGGCCCACCTACATCGGTCAGGAAAGCAGCAAACTGCGCTTCCTTGAACAGCACCATGTCGGCGGGGCTCAGGTCATTTGCCACCAAGATACGTTCGCGGCTGTCTTCAGGCGGGACATATTGCCCTCCACCTTGCCCAGCCAAGGCTTTAAAGACCCGCTCGACTACCTGAATGACATCGGTGCGTCGCTCGCGCAGGTATTCTTCCTCAATGACATCAAACTGTTCGAGCAGACGATCCTGCTGCAGCTTGAGTGCCCACTCGGCGTTGCAGTGTTGCTGGGCAATGATGTCGCGCGGCTCGCGGGCAATGGTATGGTCGTTCAACAGCATGACGTGCAGGCTGAGGAAGGCGCCCAGCTCAGTGGGGGCGTTCTCAGGGATACTGCCCCACAGCAATTCCAGTTCCTTACGTGTAGCGCGCACCGCCGCATCGAACCGGGCTATCTCACCGGCGACTTCGGCGTCAGTGATCTCGTAGTGGGCAACTTCCAGATCGGTGTGGCTAACCAGATGGGCTCGGCCAATGGCAATACCACCGCCAATCCCGATGCCATGCAAGCTAATGGTCATGGCGCCTCCGAGCGCTTATTCCGACTCATCGAAACGATTGGCGATCAACTCAGTGACCGCCGCCATCGCAGCAGCTTCATCATCGCCACTGGTTTCAATCATCACCCGGCTACCCTTGGCAGCAGCCAACATCATCACGCCCATGATGGATTTCGCATTGACGCGCTTACCATTACGGGTCAGCCATACCTCACTGCTAAAGCGGCTGGCAAGCTGGGTCAACTTGCTGGAAGCGCGTGCATGCAGGCCCAGCTTATTGATGATCTCGACTTCTTGCTGTTGCATTCGTAGTCCTTATTCAATCGCGTTTGCTACGGGTGGCAAGATATACATCACCCCTTCCAGCCCACCGGTTACCGCCTTACCAACCACAATCTCCAACGATTCATGCGAGTAATTCAGGGTACGAACCAGCATTGGCAGATTCACACCCGCGACAGCTTCAAACCGCCCCGGCACAATCAGACGATACGCCACATTGGAAGGCGTGCCGCCGTAGATGTCGGACAGCACCACGGCACCCGTACCCGTATCAATCTCATGCAATAGCGCCCGTGCCCGTTCCAGCACCACGTCCGGATCATCCTGACGGTACACCGGAAGGTAGCGTAGTTGCGGCAAAGGGCGGCCAAGTACATGCGCTGCACACTCAGCCAAACTTTCACCAAGACCGTAGTGCGTGAGAAGCAGAATTCCAACCATGATCAAACTCTAAAAACAGCGTTACATCGATTCTAACAGCGACTGGCAGACAACCCGTCCTGGTCACAACGCAAATGTTTAACTGGATTAGCTTTTCTGCCTAAATTGCCACCTCTAACGCATCAATAAACACACCCGCCACATTGATACCCGACTGGGCGCTGATTTCCTGAAAACACGTTGGACTGGTGACATTCACTTCAGTCAATGTGTCTCCAATGACATCCAGCCCTACCAATAGCAGCCCTTCGGCGACAAACTGCGGCCCCAACGTATCGGCAATCTCACGATCACGCTCGGTCAACTGGCGGGCTACACCGGTTCCGCCAGCCGCCAGATTACCGCGTGTTTCGCCCTGCATCGGGATACGGGCCAAGCACCATTCAACCGGCTTGCCTGCAATCACCAAAATGCGTTTATCACCTTCCTTGATCGCTGGCAGATAGCGCTGCGCCATCAGCGTGACCTTGCCATGCAGTGTCTGGGTTTCCAGAATAACGCCGATATTGGGGTCCTCCGGGCGTAAGCGAAAGATGCCTGCACCACCCATCCCATCCAGCGGCTTCAGGATGATGTCCTGATGCTCCTGCAAAAAAGCGCGGATATCATCAGCCCTGCTGCTGACCAGCGTGGGTGCAATGAACTGGGGAAAACGCAAAATGGCGAGCTTCTCATTGAAGTCACGCAAAGCACGTGGTTTGTTGAATACGCGCGCGCCCTGGCGCTCTGCCTGTTCAAGAAGATGGGTAGCGTAGAGGTACTCGCTGTCAAAGGGCGGATCTTTACGCATGATGACTGCATCAAAACTTGTCAGTTCGCGCGCTTGCACCGGGCTGGCAGCAAACCAGTCATGCGCATCGCCGGTCAGTTCGATTCTGCGTACATCGGCCGACACCCGGCCGGCCAGCCCGCGCATATCGCACTGCTCGAAGGCATACAGCACATGGCCACGGGCTGCGGCTTCACGCATCATGGCGAAGGTGGAATCTTTGTAAGTCTTAAAGCTATGGAGGGGATCAGCAAGGAAGGCGAGATGCATGGGCGGGAGGTCAGCAAAGTGGGAAGAATCAGCCGGATGGAGTGACTATCGCACCCCGATCCGACTGGACGAGCATTTATAGTAGTTCCTGCAACCCCTCACAGCTGGCACGCGCTTTGGGCAGTTCGTCCACCATCTCGGTAGGGGTGATAGCGAGTTTATCGAGCAACTTGGCGGGCAACATTTCAGCTATATCGGCATCACTCAACTCTGCATCAAATTGTGCAGCTAACAAACTGGCAAGCGCGACCAGACCGGCATAAGGTTCAAATTGCTCGTGGGCGGCAGGGTTGGGATGCTGTGTGATAGCGCGCTGAATATTGACTGGAAATTGCCACCGCCGAGCCAGCTCGCCCCCAACCATCGCCAAATCCACGCCCAATACCATGTTCTCCACCTGGGCACGGTCGGTACCCGCCACCACCATGCGATCTATCTTGGCCATTTCACCGGGTGCCGCGATATGAATCAGCAGCTCGCCAATGTTATGCAACAAGCCGCAGGTATAGGCTGTGTTGCCATCCAACTTAGCCAATTTGGCAGCCCAACGCGCCAAATTGCCGGTCTTGAAACTTTTCAGCCAGAAGGCTTTACGATCAAAACTTTCGCTGGCTATCTGCATACCAGACATGCCCGACGACACCACCAAGAGACGGAGGTGGTCAAAACCCAGCCGCACCACTGCATCTTCGATACTGGCAACCGCCTTACCACCACTCATGCGATTACTGTTTGCCAGCCGTAATACCTTTGCAGATAACACTTGATCATGTGAGACCTGAGTTACCACTTCATCCACATCGGTATTGGCTCGCTCAAAGCTCGCCAGCAACTCTTGCACTACCTTGGGCACCATCGGTAAACGACCAGCAGCCTTGTCAAAAATCTCTTCCAGCGTCATAGCGTGACTCCTCGGGAGTAAAGCCGGCCGCCGGACAGAGCAGGCCGGATTTAAGATGTCAGGTGGAGGCGGGTCCTCGCAAACCTGGCCCGAAACGACGACCGATGAGGACACCGCTTAAGCATAGAAGTTATTCCAACCGACCGCGCCATAGCAGCAAACCGGCCGCTCAGTGGCAATACCGGTGAAAGGCACAATCCTGAGAACCGGTCTAAAATCTGCTGTGCGCCAGCAATACGGCGTTGAAAACACCCTCGGAATACTCATTTACCACGCATAAACTCCGCTTCCTCGACTGTTTTCGCCTTGTCTTTACGCTAGCTCGCGAGACTTTAGACAGGCTCTGAGATCTGTACAAAGCCTGTAGTGCGCAACTTTTAACGAGGTGAAGCACCACGCTGAAAGCGGCAAGGGCCGGGACTAAACATCTAAGCCGTCAGTTCCGCCATCAGCGCAGGCTCCGTAACCTCGATTTCCCGCGCGGCCGCCAGCAGCGCCAGCCGGGCCACCACGCCATAGGCATAGAAACGATTCGGCGCACAATCCGGGCTGCCGTCACAATCGGGTGTCGAAAGCGGTGTGTTAAAGGCCAAGGGCTGGAAGTAAGCACCGGGGGCGTTCAAGTTTTCGTCAATACCACGCTCGGTGTGGACTCGGTAAAAACCCCCCACCACGAAACGATCCATCATATAAACCACGGGCTCGGCCACGGCGTCCTCAATGGTTTCGAAGGTCGGCACCCCTTCCTGCACGATCACATCGCTGACTTCCAACCCTTCCTTGACCACCGCCATTTTGTTGCGCTGCTTGCGATTGAGGCCAATTACCTCTTCTGGTGACTTGACACTCATCACCCCCATGCCATAGGTGCCGGCATCTGCCTTCACAATAGCGAAGGGCGCAGCATCAATGCCAAGATCACGATACTTGACTGCCGTCAGGGACAACACACGTTCCACCTCAGCCGCCAGACGCTCCTCACCTTCGCGGGTTTGGAAATCGAGCTGGCTGACCTGGCCAAAATACGGATTGATATACCAAGGGTCGATACCCAGCAGGTCGGAAAACTCTTTGGCCACGCCATCGTATAGGGCAAAGTGATTGGTCTTGCGGCGGGTAAACCAACCGGCATGCAATGGCGGCAGCAGATTTTGGTCGATGTTACGCAGAATGTCGGGGATACCGGCTGACAGATCGTTATTCAGCAGCACCACGCAGGGGTCAAAACCCGGCAGACCCACCCGCCGGCCATTACGTTGAATCGGCTCCAGCACAAGGGATGCACCATTAGGCAAGTCAAAAGTAGTCGGCCCAACGATTTCCGGATTGAGCGAACCCAACCGTACATTCAAACCCGCCAACTTGAGAATACGCGCCAAGGCAGCAACGTTTTGCAGATAAAACTGGTTACGCGTGTGGTTTTCTGGAATCAGCAGCAACCGGCGAGCATCGGGACAAATCTTTTCAAGCGAGCTCTGCACAGCTTGCACGCACAGTGGCGTAAAGTCGGGATTCAAATTATTGAACCCGCCCGGAAACAGGTTCATATCCACCGGCGCGAGCTTAAAGCCCGAATTGCGTAGATCCACCGAGCCATAAAACGGGACAGCATGTTCCAACCATTGACTACGAAACCAGCCTTCGATCTCACATTGGGCAGTGAGCATCTTGCGCTCCAAATCGAGCAAGGGGCCAGTCAGCGCGGTGGCGAGATGAGGTACTTTCATAGCGAAACCTATCGTATGCAGCGGTTGGAGCCCGGCCTGGGCCACTAAACACCCAAGCACGGGCATAAGAAACAGGCACGGGCTTGGTTTAAAACATCGGTAGAGCACGATTACTGCCCAGTCTATCAACAACTCCAAGTCAGAGATAAATCCAACTGTCTTAAGAACCTGTTCAATCTATCCCGAGCCGCGGCAAGACATTAAACAGGTTTCAACGAATCGCGCCAACATCCGGTTACATACAATGGTATAGAGAAGGTAAGCATTTTATACCCCTCAGATTACGACTTTGAAGCTGTACTTCAAACCGCTTTGGGAAAGTTGCGATGATGGCCTGCGCAAATAGATAGGGGTGGTCGTGCCCGGTTTCAAGCAGCCTACATGCTAAACTCGCGCCGCGCCGCCGCCCGGTCAATTGCTCATGGCTTGCTGCGCTTGTCCTCCCCAGTCAACGACGAGGTCCCGGCATGACCGAAGCCGCCCCCAAGCCCAAGGAAAGTCTGCAAGAGAGCCTGCAGCAAGTGCAGCGCCTGCTGAACCGGCACAAGCTGGTGGAATCGCTCGCGCATAAGCAGGAAATGCCCAAGCACGACCCTGTCGAATCCTTGGTGCACAAGCAGAACCTAGTTGAGCTGGAACACAAGCTGGAACAGCTGCACCCGGCTGACATCGCCTTCATTCTCGAATCCCTGCCGCTCGAAGAGCGTTTAATGGCCTGGGGTCTGATCAAGACCGAAGTCGAGGGCGATATCCTGCTGGAAGTGTCGGATACAGTGCGTGAGTCGCTGTTGGCCGATATGAATCGGGCGGAAATCATTGCAGCGGCCGAGCACCTCGATACCGACGAACTGGCCGACCTCGCGCCCGACCTGCCCCAGGATGTGATGCATGAGCTGATCGGCGGCTTGGAAGAAGAAGAACGCGCCGAACTGCAATCTGCATTGTCCTATGCCGATGATCAGGTCGGTTCACTGATGGATTTCGACATGGTCACCATCCGCGACGATGTGACGCTAGAGGTCGTACTGCGCTATCTGCGCCGCTTTGAAGAGCTTCCGCACCATTGCGATAAATTATTTGTCGTGGACAACAACCAGCGCCTCAAAGGTGTGCTGTCGATCAAGAAGCTGTTGGTCAGCGACCCAGAGCTTGAAGTATCGGAGGCCATGGCGCGCGACATGGTCATGTTCCGTCCTGATGACGATGCCGGCCACGCGGCCCAGGCTTTCGAGCGCTACGATCTGGTTTCTGCACCAGTCGTGGACTCAACCAATAAAGTCATCGGCCGACTGACCGTAGACATGATGGTGGATGTGATCCGGGAGGAAACCGACGCCGAAGTGTTGAGCTTGGGTGGTCTGAAGGAGGAGGAAGACCTTTTCAGCTCAGTTTGGGAGTCCGCCAAGAATCGCTGGCCCTGGCTGGCAGTGAATATCTGCACGGCCTTCCTGGCAAGCCGCGTAATTGGCGCTTTCGAACATACTATCGAAGCGCTGGTTGCACTGGCAGCACTCATGCCCATCGTATCTGGCATCGGCGGAAATACGGGTACCCAGACTGTCACATTGGTAGTGCGTGGTTTGGCGCTGGGCCAGATCAACGCTTCCAGTGCCCGCAGACTGATCGCCAAGGAGCATGCTATCGCCCTGCTCAATGGCGTCGTATGGGGAGGCGTGTTGGGCTTTATCGCCTTTCTGCTCTACCGTGACGTTCATCTGGGCGTCGTTATGGCTGCAGCGATGATTCTTAATCTACAGGTAGCCGCCTTAGTTGGCCTGTTGGTGCCGCTTACCATGAATAAATTGGGTCGCGACCCTGCCTACGGTTCCTCCGTGTTCCTCACCGCCGCCACCGACAGCATGGGATTCTTCATCTTCCTCGGTTTGGCGACCTTGTTCCTGCTCTAGATATGTTTCCAAAACAAACTGAAGTACCCCCCACCTCCAGCACATCTAGCTGAGTACAGATGGTGGAAGAAAAAAGCGCATTACCACAACAAGCGCTACAAGCAGCCTCCCAAACCCAAGTCAGCGATCCCGCAGCCAACTGGGCCACAGGGTCAGCGACAGCCTCACTAAAGTGGCATGGTAATATTTACAAAATGTTCAGCTCCATCTTTGACCGCCAGATTCACGTGCACCCAACACACCTTGCATCTACCTTGCTGTTAGATCTGATGCGCCAGCAACGTTATGGGGTGGAGTACCAACCCATCGTTGAACTTAAATCCCAAGAAATCATGGGTCACGAGGCACTCGCACGGTTCTATTCAGCAGACTGCCAGCCGCTCGCACCCAAAATGGTCTTCAATGCATTGCATCGCAGCCCACTCTCGCTGTATCAGGTCGAATTCGATATCAAACGCCTACAGCTGGAAAATGCACCCGGCAGCGGCACATTGTTCGTCAATCTCGATCCGGACGCCTATGCGGTCACTGCCGATGAGGCGGACGAACCCTTACTGACACTGCTTAGTCATCACAACAGTATGGTGGTCGAGATCATTGAAGATACCGATGTTTCCGATGCACATCTCTCTCAGCAACTGGTCCGTGCCCTTGCTGCACGCGGTATTTGCTTGGCGTTGGATGATATTGGCGCACCCAATTCTGTGATTTCGCTTGATGTCATGATGAAAGTGGACTGGTTCAAATTCGACCGATCATGGCTGGCACGTGCCCACAACAGCAGGGCTCGCGCAGCCTTGCTGCACCTGATTGCGTTTGCGCACGAATGCGGTGGCAAAGTCATTTTAGAGGGCGTTGAGCATGAGCATGATCTGGCGCTGGCCCGTGCCCTTGGAGTGGACTGTGTACAAGGTTTTCTCTACCGAGACCATTTCATCTCGATCGCAAAAACACAGCCCCGCATGAGGACCGCATGAAGCACACCGTCGCAAGCTTGATCAGCCAAGCTCGCCAATGTGGCCTGCCTTCATTGGAAGCGCGATTGCTGCTTGAGCACGTCAGCGCCATCAGCCGTACACGTCAAGCGGCCTGGCCTGAAGCCGAAGTCAGCGCCACCACCGCAGAGCGGTTTCAGGTGCTGACTAATCGGCGTGCAGCGGGTGAACCTGTTGCCTACTTGGTCGGCACACGTGAATTCTTCAGCCTGGAACTGGAAGTCAGCCCCGCCGTGCTGATTCCCCGTCCTGAAACCGAATTACTGGTTGAGTTGGCATTAGAACGCTTACCGCTGGATCAACCCAGGCGAGCCCTTGACCTTGGGACGGGGTCAGGCGCTATCCCGGTTTCGCTACGTAAGCATCGGCCACAGCTTGCTATGTATGCCATCGATATCTCCAACGATGCCCTGGAGGTGGCTGCCAGAAATGCGGAACGGCACAGTACGCCCATTCTGTTTGCCCGCAGCAACTGGTATACGGAGCTGGCCGATGAACGCTTTGACCTGATCATCTCAAACCCACCCTATATTGCCGCTGGCGACGCACACCTAAATGAAGGCGACCTGCGCTTTGAGCCTGCAGGCGCACTGAGCGACGGCGCAGATGGCATGCTGCATATCCGACAGATTGTTGCTGGCGCAGCCACACACTTACGGCCAGGAGGCTGGCTGCTGTTCGAGCACGGCTATGACCAAGCCGAAACCAGCCGGCACCTGCTAAACCAAGCAGGCTTTCAGGCCGTGTGCAGTTGGCGTGATCTTGCGGGTATCGAGCGAGTAAGTGGAGGGCGCCTACCCTAGAACCTGTTCGCTGCCTGTGATGCGCTTTCCCTTCCAGCACCAAGCAGAGAACACCGTGAATTCGTCGGGCAAATGGCCATTCTTATAACCCGGTACTACATTTTACCGACATGGACTCTTCGCCAACCAAGCCGTAAAATTCCTGACTGAATTGATCGACTATTCGAGCCATGCGTCTCGAATACTGCCAAACCGGCCGCCTTCCCATCGGCCAGCAATAGCAAGGAAATGTCATGGATACCCAAGAAAAAATCCGCCAACTCGTCAGCGAAAACTCAGTCGTGCTGTTTATGAAGGGTACGCCTACCTTTCCACAATGCGGTTTCTCTGCCAAAGCCACCAGCATTCTCAAAGCCTGCGAAGTGCCTTTCGCTACCGTCAACGTACTAGCTGACGATGACATCCGTCAGGGCATCAAGGAGTTCGCCAACTGGCCCACGATTCCGCAGCTCTACATCAAGGGCGAGTTCGTCGGTGGCTCCGATATCATGAGCGAGATGTACCAGAATGGAGAACTGCAAACCCTGCTACAGGGTCTTAAAGCCTAATGGCATCAGTTCAAAGCAAAGCCAGTCCGTAACACGACTGGCTTCTTTGCGTGCGCTTTCACAGCTTCCTGTTTCGATTGAGAGACCAGGCCCATGGAAACTATGGGTCTGGTCTTCCACGAAATGCTGCAGCGCTAACTCAGTAGCCTACTTGGCGCCAATCTTGAATGTACGTAACAACGGCATTTGGCTGCTTGGGCCAAACCAGCGGTCGAAAATCTTTTCCGCCTCACCCGACTCTTCCATTCCCACGATAGTCGTATTGACTTCCTTGAGTAGGCGCTTCTCGCCCTTACGCACGCCAATACCGTACACCTCGACGGAAATGCTCACGTCCGGAATTTCAAACTCATCCTTGTTCTGCATTTTGCCCAAACGGCCAGCCAAGATAGGCTCCTCGGTACTGACAGCATCCAGCTCACCGTTGCTCAAAGCAGCGAATGCCTGCTTATAGTCGGCAAACAGCACCAGATTGGCGCCGGGCAATTCCTGGCGCAGATGCTTTTCTGAAGTAGAGCCCGTAACCGTACCAATATTGGCATTAGCCAAGTCTTCAACGGTCTTTATCTTGCCTTTCGGGGCAGCAAATTTTTGCCAGGTGACAAAATAGCCATAACTGAAATCAAGCTGCTTCTCACGCTCAGCTGTCTTGGTCATGGTGGCGATGATCAAGTCCACATCCTTGGCTTGCAGTCTTGGAATCCGCTGAGCCGACTCCACCTCTTTGACCACAACCTTCACACCAAGATGCTTGGCGATGGCAATGGCGAAATCAACGTCATAACCAGAGATGGTTTTGGCTTTGGGATTGCGCATGCCAAACGGTGGGGTAGCGTCCTTCACACCCACAATCAATGTACCGCGTTTTTTGATTTCATCAAGGTCATCAGCAAATGCGGAACCAAGCAAAACTAAACCCAAAACAGCAGACAGCAATAATTTTAGTTTCACGGTAATGCTCCAAGAGGTAGAGAAAAGCTTTGCAAATTCGAAGAAACTTATGGACAACCTTGGTTTCTAAGCACCTACTCGAAGTTTATGGCACCCCATGCCTTCGACATTATGTAGTTTGCAGTAAAGCCCAAATTGGGGAAGCTTTATCGCTATTTTCCTTTCCAAGCAGAAATAACGCAGACCAAAACCAACAACCCCGTCTTTGGAGACGCTGATGTCCCTGCAACTCTGGCTCGCTTATGTAGCCACCGTCTTTCTCATCTCAGGGACACCTGGGCCCAATATGTTACTGGCCATGACCCACGGCATCCGTCACGGTTTTAGCCACACGATCAGCACCATGCTTGGCCTTTTGGCGGGGCTGGTATTGATATTCTCCATATCGCTTGGTGGGCTGGGCGCAATATTACTGGCCTCCAGCCATGCTTTTGATGTCATCAAGTACATCGGCGCTGCCTACCTTATCTACATCGGCGTAAAAACGTGGCGCAGTACCGATACGACCCTGCATACTCAGAATCAGCCCGATACCTATGGAAACTGGACTCGCTTTCGCAGCGGCTTCCTGGTCGCACTTTCCAATCCCAAAGCCATTCTATTTGGCGTGGCTTTCTTCCCCCAATTTCTCGACAATGATCAACCGATTGCTGGTCAAGCCAGCATTTTGTTGCTGACATTCGCTGTTATCGAAACCGGCTGGATGTGTATCTACGCCAGCGGGGGGGCCAAGCTAGCGCTATGGCTTCAACAAGGCTGCCGTATGAGCTGGTTCAATCGAATAGCCGGGGGCGCCTTCGTTGGCGCGGGAATGATACTGGGCAGCTTCCGCCGTTAGATAAGGAGCACTGCCTTAGAACCTGTCTAAAGTCTGCTGCGCGTCGGCAATATGGCGTTGAAAACACCCTCGGAATGCTCATTTACCACTTGTAAACTCCGCTTCCTCGGCTGTTTCCGCCTTCTCTTGCCTTAGCTCGCGAGACTTTAGACAGGTTCTTACTGCACTCAATGCATGCTGCAAGCGACCTTGAACCTATGGCTTAGCACTTTACTTCCCGCACCAAGATAGGAAGAAGACACGATGCCTGCAATCCACCCTGCAGCCGCTATCGGCTTTACCCAACAATCGGACGCCTATGCACGCGGACGCCCAGACTATCCACTGGCTATCCTGCCCTGGATGCAGGAAGTATTAGGCCTACAAGCAGGGAAGGCCGTCCTCGACCTTGGTGCGGGCACAGGCAAATTCACACGCCTCCTGCAACAGACAGCTGCGCAAATAACGGCATTGGAACCCATTCCGGCAATGCGCGAAAACTCGCCACGATCGAGGGAATAGCGATACTTGACGGTACTGCAGACGCCATTCCCCTACCGGATGCCTGCTTGGATGTTGTTGTAGCTGCAACCGCATTTCACTGGTTCGCAACCGATGCCACCATGGCTGAAATTGCACGCGTGCTCAAATCCGGCGGCTGGTTGGGGCTCATCTGGAACGTGCGGGATGAATCAGAGGATTGGGTAGCGAAGCTTACCGAGATTATGGTGCGCCATGAAGGTAATACGCCCCGTTATCGCAAGGGTAGCTGGAAGCAAGTCTTTCCTGCCGCAGGTTTTGGGCCGCTACAACAAACCAGCTTTCCGCATCAACATACCGGGCCGGCCGAGCAGGTCATCATTGACCGATGCATGTCCGTCAGCTTTATTGCAGCGCTACCCGAGCCAGAACGTGAGGCCATAGCCACAGAATTGCGTGCGCTTATTGCCCACCACGCCGCCCTGGCAGGAAAACAGGAAATAGTGGTGCCTTACCGCACTGAAGTATTTTGGTGCCAACGTCAGCTGTAAGCACTTCTGACAGCTCATATTCCTTACGTTTGTAAAATATTTCGACACCAGGCCCGCTACATCTCAGATAGCAGCGACAATGGCGTGGGAAGCTTTCCATGGCATTGCTCGGTTGAAGGCTTTCATTTCACACGCCGTGCGCCAATATTGATGGCATAACCTTTTCAATGCTCAGACCGTAAAATATTTCGACACTTGCCTTATTAACCTACCGACGCCCAATACCGCCATCTAATGCCTCTTATGCCGTAGGCACAGGAATAATAAAAAAGGAGGGGATTTTCCCCTCCTTCGAATAACCACCAATAATACCGAAAACTACTTGGCACGACGGCGTGTGATTGCACCGAGGCCAAGCAACCCTAGCGCCATCAGTACCACAGAACCAGGCTCCGGCACGCTCAACAAGTCGGCACTACCGTCGCTGGTGATTTTACCCGTTGCGCACATTAAGGCATTGTCAAAAGGACAAGCCCCTGAAAACACAAATGGGTTGGAAATCTTATTGGTTGTTTGGACCTGCATCCAGAGATCTGAAATCGAGTTATAACCTAGGCCTGGCCCCAACAGATCTAATTGGAAGCCATTCAAAAAAGCATCAAATTGCAACAGCAGCGTCGACTGACCGAGTGTTTGAGCTTGGCCATTAAAGTCAGCCAAATCTCCACCCGAAGGGCCACGCATAGACATTGTGGCCATATCAACCCATGTCGCTGCGCTATCTGCCGTAGCTTGCAACTTAATTGAGCCTACACCCGGTGTGAAGCTGTAATTAATCGCTCCGGTAAGCGCATCGTAATTGGTAACCACGCCAGATAGCCCACTAAACACAAAGCGCATGCCATCTAGTGGCTGAGCAAAGTTTTGTGGGAAACCGAAGTCACCAAACCCTGGGACGTTTTCCAGCACGTAATTGATATTAAAAATCTGGCCAAATTCCTCAAACTTTGCGCCGACAAATGGCGTCCCACCAGGGCCCACTTGCTGATGGGTTGTAGCTTCACCGCCATTAAGGCCAAGGTGGCCGATATTGTTGGTAGTTGTACCTGCAGCGCTCATAGTCCAGGCATCCTGGACCACCATGGCATGGGCGGCCGGCCCCATAGCTGCCGCACCAGCCAAAGCGAGCGCCATGACGAGTTTTTTGATTTGCATCGCTAATTCCTCCTAAGAACTTACATATTTTTTTAGATTTAATGCTTGGCATTTTCCCAAAGCATATTCAATTTGATGCGGTCGGAAATAAAGCAATGCATATGCCAAAAAAACAAGCTGCTGATTTAGAAAGAAAAAATCATCATCAATATGGAAAATCACAGCAAGCCGTAAAATATTCCGACATACAAATAAGCATAATAATTAATCAACAAAGCTTTAAATATAGGCCCAAAAATCCCATTTACCATATACAGTAGAAAATAGAAATATATTGAGATACAAGTTATTTAATCTTCCATACCCCACACCCACTTCAAACCTGTAGGGGAAATACAATCTAGCCGCGCTAAATTCTGCTGGTGATAATGGAGGCACTGCCGCTGGGCCTCAGAGCGGCCTATATAGCCATAGATGTGATAATCAGAGAGAAGAAATGCAATGCCGATACAGCACCTGAATGCAACTACCGATGCACTCTCAGCCGATTGGTTTTTTGGGCTATCAATCGGCAATAAATATGCTGCGCTATTAACCAATGCATTCAATAGCCGGCCAGACCAGCAAAGTATCGATGATGCGCTCGCGCTCGGTAATTATGTAGTGCATACCGAGGCAAACAAACGAACCCGCCATGCACTGCGCGCCGTGCTACTCGCCAATTTTCTACTCAAAAACCAGCCTACTACCCTGGCTGTTAGATTACACGAGCAATACAAGTCATTACCCTTAGAATCTCTAAAGCAAGCATTCACACACTTGGTTCCGAGTTTTATCGATAACGGTAATCGTGTCGCATGGGGCCCGCACAACTTCACGAACGTAGCAATGCTGAATGCTTTTAGCCGAGCCACTGATTGGAGGGCAAGAGCAATCCCGTCGTATAAGTTGTTTGTACATACACTGAAGCACCCCTCGACCGTGCTAGACGCGCCTATCTCGACACTGTCCGGGTGGACAGCCATCAGCATGAGCGTACTCGGCAGCACAAAGCCTATTGCCTACAGCAATCACGGTTTAATCCTTGGAGTGCCGCAAAACAATGTGCTGTCCACTTCGCCTACAGACCAGTGGTTCGACAACTATGCAGGCACCAGCCAAAGCACAAAAGCCCCCGGGCAGTCGATGGCAAAACACATCGCTGAGAAAAACCTCATGCTGGGCGGATTACTGACTCCCGATCAAGTCGTCATGCATCAAGGTACGATGGGGGCCATGCAACACTGTGCCGGCACAGCCCTTACGCAGCACAACGAGATTGTTGTCTGCGGTATTGCCGGCCAGCCATTGCCTCATGGCATGACCGGTAACTTGCGGCTACTGGGAGTGTTTATTCAGACCCGAATGGATGGCACCCTGCCTGACCGCTACTTAAAATCTCAGGGGCCTTCTCACAGTATTGAAATGGCTGCATCGGCCTGCGCCCGGAACTATCGCGTCCCACTTCTCTATCTGCCTACAACTCAGCTATGACAGTGTGTAGCGCTACTGGCGACTTAACTATTGGCTCCGTCTGCTCGCTACAGCGATAAGTTGCGCCTGATTAGAAATGTTACCGGGCCGCACCGCACATCGGTACGGCCGGCGTATTCAAATCTTGGATATCAATAAAGTGCGATGCTTCAGCGCTATTTCGCTGACCCCAGTCCCAGCGATGTCGGCCAATAGCGAGAGATAGTGAGTGAGCCAAAAGCAATACAGGCTTCCTACATAAAGTCGCAAGGCTCCACTTGTGGCTAGCTACCAACCGATTGTCGGTTCGGCCTCTAATCCAAAGGTAGTAGCTAGCCACGGCGGCTTACCCGCATTACGATGCGGCCCCAACCGGCGACACAATTGCTGGCCTAGCCGCAGTGTTGCTAACCAGCAGCGCTGCCCAATCGTAAAATCGATTTTGCGGAATGCGTCCCGCCCCAGAGCCATACCTATGCGGCGCAAAATCCGCCCGGAGCCACACAGCCATGACTGCCTTCGTTTTCAGCGAACCCAATTTCGATAACCACGAACAAGTGGTTTTCGTCTCCGAGCCAAAATCTGGCTTGAAAGCCATCATCGCTGTGCATAACACCCATCTTGGTCCAGCTATGGGAGGCTGCCGGATGTGGAACTATGCCAACGAGGCCGAAGCAGTTACTGATGTGTTACGCCTCGCGCGCGGCATGACTTATAAAAATGCCGTGGCTGGCTTACCCATTGGGGGCGGCAAGAGTGTGATTATCGGTAATCCAAAAACCGACAAAACACCTGCGCTATTTGAGGCGTTAGGCGAAGCGCTTGAGCGTCTGGGCGGTCGCTATGTAACTGCCGAAGATGTAGGCACCAGCCCTCTCGATATGGCGAGCGTGTCCCAGAAGACAAGCTACGTTGCAGGCCTAGGTACCAGTGGCGATCCATCTCCATTTACTGCATTAGGGTGTTTCGTAGGTGCACAAGCCGCTGTAAAGCACCATTTGAAACGTGACTCGCTGGAAGGATTGATCGTCGCCTTACAAGGCCTGGGCCACGTAGGGTATGACTACGCCCGTCGCCTGCACGCAGCCGGCGCCAAGCTGGTGGTCGCCGATATCGACAAAGCTGCGCTGGAACAGGCTCGGGCAGAATTCAATGCCGAGGTTGTACCTGTGGATAGCATCTATGACGTACAAGCCGATATCTATGCACCTTGCGCCCTCGGCGCCACGTTAAACCCCAATACCCTGAGCCGATTGAAAGCCAAAATCATCGCCGGCGCCGCAAACAACCAATTGGCCACTGCCGAAATTGGACAAGCGCTGCGTGATAAGGGGGTGTTGTACGCGCCCGATTTTGTGATCAACGCTGGGGGCATCATCAAGGTCTGCTACGAATACCTCAATAAGCCGGAAAGCGAAGTAGACGGCCATGTCCGTAAAATTGGCGAGACGCTGATGGAGGTATTTAAACAGGCCGACCATGAAAATCTACCTACAAGCGTAGTAGCAGATAGGGTGGCAGAGAACCGTTTTAAAAACTAAGCCCAGACCCACTAAATCGGCATAGGGGCGACCAGATGTTCTGGCCGACCCCTGCCACACCACCCGGCATGCGGGTCCGCACCGGGCGGTTGGAGCAGTTGAGGTCAATCTGCCTCCAATTGATGCACATCGCCCGGTTTCG
>NZ_PDZH01000209.1 GCF_002735695.1 Chitinimonas sp. BJB300 | reverse complement strand
TGACTGCCATGTACTGCTGCGGTGTCATCGTCCCCGCGAAATCACGGTTATAGATACCCACCATGATGGTTTGGTCATCGAGCTGGGCAAGCTGGGGATTTTGGGTGCGGATTTGTTCGAGGGTGCGAGGCTGAGCCATGAGTGGGGAACCGGTGACAATCAAGGCTAGGATTGTCTAGGTCGCCCCCGGTGAATAGACTTTGAATCTCTGCTTTCAGCCAGAAGCGGAAGTCTAGACGGTCATTCCCGTATGGCTAGGTCGGCCAAGTCATTGCATACGAGCATCCAAGAGAAGACCGCGACTGCCGAGCGTAACCAAGGCGGAAAGGGAGCGAATCCTACCGCCGCTCATCGCTCTCTCCCGCTGGTATTGAATCCGTCAGGTTCGTTTTTTAAATCCGCCACTTACAATTGAGTTGTACAACAAAGCCGCAACAGAGTAGACAGTAATATCCTGAACTATTCTTTAATCTCTTTGTATCAGAGAACAACAATGCTGATATGGTTCTTCAGAGTCTTCTTAGCAGTCTTGCTAACAACCAGCACAGCATTTTCTGCAGATAAGCCCCCTGTAGTAAAACTTTGCACTGAAGACACTGATTCCTACCCGTGGCTGCTGAAAAATCGCCCAGGGCTAAACGTTATCATGTTGCAAATGGTAGCAAAACGACTGGAAGTGAAGTTAGATATAAAGCCACTACCATGGAAACGCTGTATGGCACTGGTTAAAAGTGGCGCAATGGATGGCATATTTAAAATCAGCTATAAAGCAGACCGTAAAGATCTAGGTCACTACCCCATGATTGGTGACAAAGCCGATCCAAGTAAACGCATGCTCGACGATTCTTACAGCCTCTATCGCTTAAAAGGTAGTGATGTTGAGTGGAACGGTAAAGCAATCCTGAATGCCATTGCCGACGTCGGTGCACAATCTGGATTTTCCATTGTAGACCAGCTCAAAGACTTAGGTGTCGCGGTGGATGATAGTACTCGTGTTGCAAAGGAAAATCTGCAGAAACTATTACTAAGTAGGGTCTCAGCTGTAGCGCTTCAAACACTAGAAGGCGACAACGTTGTAGCTAGCAATGTGGAAATGCGCGATAAAATTGAGCGGCTTAACCCACCACTGGTTGAAAAGCCCTATTACCTAATGCTTTCAAAAACTTTTGTCAGTCTCTATCGTGAGTTTTCCATACAGATTTGGGATGCCATCGCCGAAGTTAGAGAGTCACCAGAGTACAAAATGCAAGTAACGCAATTTAATTAGTCGACCCTGAACAATCCCCCTCAAGCAGCCAGTGCGCCTGAATGATGCTCGTCCAGAGATATTCGTCGTAAGGTGATCATGCTCCATACCGCAATCAAGGCATTAACCCGGCAATTAGATAGACGAGTCAGGCTGCATACGCGATGCTCGGATGCCGGAAATAGCGGGCAACATGCTCCGGGCGTCGTTGCAAGTAGCACATGGCCCGCCTGACTTTCCCTTTCAGCTCTTTCTTGTTTCGCACTGTACGGCCTGCATGTATGCGGCCTTTCAGGTCATTATTCAGGTATTCGTCGGGGTTTAGTTCCGGACAATAGGGCGGCAGAAAGAAGACCTCGATTGACCTACATGCTCCTTCAGCCAAGCCTGCACAGGCTTGCTGTGATGCACACGTAGGTTGTCGAGAATCAGAAAGACCTTTCTGCCGGCATCCTTGATCAGTTGGCGGAAAAAACGTATCAACACTTGGCTCGTCATCGTTTCTTCGTACACCATGAAACGCAGCTTCCCGCGATTGGTCAGCGACGAAATCATGTTCAAACTAAAGCGCTTGGCCGGTTTGACCAGTATTGGCGTCTGACCGGCAGGTGAGTAGCCTCGACCTGCTTGGTGGTCGCTGCGTAACCCGGTTTCGTCACCCCAATGTATTTCCCCGCCTTCTGCCTTGGCGCGCGCGGCAATTGCCGGATACTCCTCGACCAACCAGCGTTCCACCCGTTCTGGGTTTTGTTCCAGCGCACGCTTCATCGGCTTTTGCGGCGTATAACCCCAGCGGTTCAGATACTCGCCTACGGTACGAATCGGCATATCAATGCCGAAGCGATCAGCGATCAAGTCACGTATTGCTTGCAGGGTCCATAAGGCAAACGGTAGCTTCAATTGCTCGGGCAGCTTGTCCGCAATCAATTTCTGCATCTCCGCTTCCTGCCAAGTCTCAAGGCTACGACGCTCCCCTTGCTGACGTCCCCGCCGATCACCCTCCACCGCGGGGATGCCCCCTGCTTGGTATCGCTTCCACCAGTCAAAGACCGTGCTGATATGTACTTCAACCGCAGCGGCAATATCCTTGAACTGAAACCCCTGTCGCCGCATACGAATGGCAGTTAGGCGCTTCTCTTCTTGGGCTTCTTTGGTGAGGCTGCGGGCGTCTCTTTTCATGCCCGTATTATCTCATATTAATCCGGCAATCAAACAGTTCATAAACTTGCACCGGATAACATTTGCAAGCAACTGATTTTAAATGATATTTCAGGGTGTTGTGCGCCCTGTTTAATTACCGCCTTAATAGTCAAGTAGCATTGCGTCTTCGTCGCTTATCCTGAACGGGGAGATTCCTGTCACACTTAAAGGGGATATATACGGATTCATCATGTTCAGTATATTTAAGAAAAAAAGCCAAGAGAATCGCCGTCACCACCGTCAGAGCTATTTCCGCCTATTCCCTCATGGAGACCAACTATTGCACAGCCCATTGATCGAATTGTCGAACGCGTACACCACTACTCCAATGGTGTTAAGGACTTCGCCATCTTTCGAAATGGAACAGTAGCGGTTCTGCCTGACGGTCTGTCAGACAACCAAGCACGCGTGCATGCGTTGCAGGCTTTGCACAATGTATTTAGTGAGCAGCCCGACATGAATCCTTTGTCAATGAAGGACGGCAATATACTCATCCATTACAATCACAACATTGCCACCGTTGTGTTCAATGACCTCGCAATGGCAAGTTGGGCAGAGATTGAGGCTTGTCATCGAGTTGCTATCGTTACGCATGAAGTTTTGATTACGCCACATGGTCATAATCGCTTTGATGAACATGGAAAGAAGGCCCTCTTTGGGCGCTGCTATATGTTCATGGACGCTCAAGATCCAAAGATTGTTCGAATTGAGAGGCGCACCGCCTGAATCCATTCAACGTGACACCAGGCTGCTGCGCTCCAGCGTCCGTAAGGTCAGAATGTTAAATATGCAAGCTGACAATCCTTGCTAAACTCGCCTTGAAATCGATCTTTCAGACTCGTCCGGAATCATCGGACCCAAGGAGGAAACCGAAGACTTGTACTTTAAAAAGCTACGGGCGAGCATCCGCGAGTACGCTACTTCGCCCGACTTGATTACTGCAATCTTTTATGGAGCATTACTTTAACAGACTGTTGAAAAACCCACCTCCTCAGCAGCCTGCTAGGGCGAATTGCGTCCTAGCCGCCAATAGGCGGCAAATCCCTGGAAAAGGGAGAGAAAACGGACAATTTGTCAGTTTGGAGAAATGGTTCGGGTCGTTCGAACGAGTTTTTCAACAGCCTGTTAGGCCGCAATAACACCATGCTCGAAGAACAAGGGTTTGAAATCATTGAGGCTGTTCTCACGCTCTCAGAATGCGATGAGATTGCAGCTAAGCTCTCCTCTATCTCGCTGAGTGGTGCAGGAACTCGCAATCTCCTTAAAGAAAACTGGTGCGCGGACTTATCGAGAAAGGTATTTCGTCACCCCAGTATTTATCGATCAGTGCCCCCGTCTTACATTGCTGTCCAGTGCAATTACTTTGAGAAATCAAAAGAAAATAACTGGTTGGTACCACTGCACCAGGATATATCTATCCCAGTGTTACAGAGAGTTAATCATCCACAGCTCTCTGGATGGTCTGGAAAAGAAGGTTTTACATACGTGCAACCACCGCTTAATGTCCTGCAATCCCTTGTCACGGTACGCATTCACATTGACGCCTGTGGAACCAATGATGGTCCAATTAAAGTTGTTCCCAAATCCCACATGCTTGGTATTGTTTCAGCAGAGAGCGGCCTCAAGGTCCGAAGGCAAAGCGAGGAAGTCTCCTGTATTGTGAGCAAAGGTGGGGCTGTGGTCATGCGCCCCCTGATATTGCATGCGTCTTCCAAAGCAACTGGCGATAGTCGCCGCAGGGTCCTGCACTTTTTATTTGGCCCGCCCTACTTGCCTTATGGTCTGCAGTGGCAAGCTTCGGTGATTTGTAAACAGGCATCACCTTAAGCAAATGAAGTTGATGTTAGACGTATATGGACCCCTCCTCGGTTGCAAGCACGCCATACTTTGGTTGGTAGGATCGACTGCTCACGTATATCCGGCCTCTTACAGCAGCATCAAGCATCTCGATGCCGGGCCATGATGGGCTATTCGCG
>NZ_PDZH01000208.1 GCF_002735695.1 Chitinimonas sp. BJB300 | reverse complement strand
CACCTACCATCGCCGACAAGCCCGTTGCTGTCGCCGCACCAAACGTGCTCAGCAAATAGTCGGTGTACAAATCGAGTTCTTTGTTCTTCATGGCGACAGGTTATCGTATGCACTGCGTAACATCAGACAATAACTAAATAGGTAGGCGAACGTGGAAACATGCGCCACCCTCAATACGATTTGAAGCTGAAATCTGCCCGGAATGGGCTGACACAATCTCATGGCAAATCGCAAGCCCAAGACCCGTTCCCCCCGCGCCAGTCTTGGTTTTGGAACTTTGGACGAACTTATCGAAGATTACACCCAACTCTTCGGTTGGGATGCCGATACCCTCGTCTTCGACAAACAAATCCAGAAAACCATCCGCCGCCGCAGCACGCAAGATAATTCGCCCCCCCTCGGGGCTGAATTTCAGCGCATTGCCCACCAGATTGCGCAGCACCTGCCCCAGGCGCAGTATGTCTCCATTCACCTGCGGCAAATCCAGCGCCACTTGCAAGTCAATACTGAGACCTCGGGTGCGGGCCATCGGTGTGAGTTCCTCAACCAATTCCCGCAACAACGGCTCTATCGACAACAGCTTCATATCGTAGGACATCTTGCCGGCTTCCAACTTGGACAGATCCAGCAAGTCATTCAGGATTTGCAAGAGGCGCTGGCCGCTACTCCGAATGCGGCTGAAGTATTGCACCAATTTCTCATCAGACTGATGATTGGCGCGCCTTTCACCCAATTCGGCAAAGCTCAGCACCGCATGCATCGGTGTGCGTAACTCGTGTGACATATTGGCTAGGAATTCCGATTTGGCGCGGCTGGCGGCTTCGGCTATTTCCTTGGCGTGCTGCATGGCTTTTTCTGCCGCCCGCCGCTCACCAATGTCCTGGTAAACCCAGATCGACCCAGCATCGGGTTGCTCAGGATCAATCGCTTTGCCAAACGCCTCGCACAACACCAATGCGCCATCCGCAGCGTGGTAATGCACTTCCCGCCTGACGACTTGATCGTCATGCAATGGCCGCCCGTTTGCCGCCAGTGGCTTACCCCATTGTTCATCGCTATCAAGCAACAACTGGCCTATCAACAATTCCTGCTGGTAACCAAACAAGGAAACAAACGCTTGGTTCACCGCAAGAATGCGTCCCTGTTTAAGGAAGACTGCAGGTAAGGGACTGGCCGCGAACAGGGTATCCAACTCGGCGGTTCGTTCGCGCACCATATCGGCCAGATGGTCGCGGTGGCGAATCAGCTCGGCTTCGATTTGCTTACGCTCGGTAATATCGCGCACCATCACCAACCACTCACCGTCGCCCACTCCTGTAAGCCGGGCTTCAAAGTGGCGCAGGTTGCTTCTCAACGGCAGGCTGTATTCAAAGCTGCGTTGGCGCAACAGTGGATCGCTGCTCAATACAATCTGCAGCGGCGATGCCATGGCGTTAGGTAAACCCAGGGTGTAGTACTGGCCGACACAATTGGGGCTGAGCCCAAACTCATTGCTACCCGACTGCGCGCGGCAATCCATGATCCGACCGGCACTATCGAGTTGCAGCATCAGGTCAGGAATCGCTTCCAAAATAGCAGAATTGCGTATTTCCGCCCGCAAACGCGCTTCTTCGGCCGCCTTGCGTTCGCTGATATCGAGCAAGGAGCCGGCAATACCCGGCTGGTTATTCAGGCTTGTCGGCTTCGCACTGATCAAGGCGTAGAAGTGACTACCATCCGGGCGCTGCATCACCAATTCGGCCGGCCGGCCATTGGAATGCTCTGGATCAAGCACCGCAGCAAGGCTGGCACGCCAGGCGGGCGCCACCATCGACAGCAAGCTTTGATCCAATATATCTGCAGGAACACGACCAAAATACGCGGCAAATGCTGGGTTGACATAGCGCAGCTGCCCATTTTGCAACAGATAGATACCGATATGCGCCGCATCCAGAATGGCCCGGTATTTTTGCTCGCTCTCAAACAACATCCGCTCTGCCCGCTGTCGGTCGCTGACATCACGAATAACGCCGACGAAATAGCGGGTGTCACCCACTTCGAAATCATTGAGCAGCAGTTCAGACGGGAAGACCACGCCATTCCGCTTTTGCGCTACCAGCGTATAGGTCTGCCCCTGGGCAGCCACCGTCAGTTCCGCCAGATTATCGCCAAAGCCGGTTTCATATTGATTGCGATGGGCATCCGGCAACAGCATGCTGACGCTCAAGCCATGCACCTCTTCGGCCCGATAGCCAAAAAGCCGTTCCGCTGCGGCATTGAAGAGTTCGATCCGGCCAGCCTCATCGGCCAGGATGACGGCCTCGCCGGTGGTATTGAGCAATGTCTGCAAACGCATGCTGTCGCGGCAGGCGCTATTCGCCTTGGCTTGCCATTCCAGCAACTCACCCTTTAGCGCAACAATGTCGACAGTGGGTGCAGGCCTACCCGACCGGATACGCCACATCAGCAGCGCCAGCAAGGCCGAGAAGCATACACCTGCCACGCCGCCTAAAAACAATTGGCCTTCATTCTTCTCACTTGCCGCGTTCAAATGACTTTCCAACTGCCATGTCCTGCCGCCAAGCACGAATTTGCGTAGTGCCAGCGGGGTGGCTTTCCGGTCTGCCGCACCCACTGAAAGGGGGATTGTCTGCTTGGCCTGACTGATATCAAAGGCTACGTCCCCCCAATGCAAAGACGTCGCATGGGCGGTGAGTATACGAGCCGGAACCAGCACCACGCCCAGCAAGCGCCGGTCATTCCCATACCGTTGCCAGGTCAGCGCCAATACCGCCAACTCACCGCTTTCCAGCAAGAAAGGTGTCGATACGGCACGGCTGCCCGGGAAGCGGATGATGCTATCTGGAATCAGCTCGGTTTCACTGGATAGATCAAGCCCCAGCCCAAAACGTGCACGGGTGCTTTTATCGCCATAGATAACGGGCAGGAAATCTCGCCACTCTGTTGAACGAAGGCGTAGAAACTGGCTGCTGGGACCACGGAACCAGATGGAAAACTTTGGATAGATAGCGCGCCACCGCTGCTCGAAAGCAACCCGGCCATCCATGCTGACGGGCTCGGCAATGATGAAACTATCAACGCCGCTGGTTTGGACCAGCGCTTGGCTGAGCTGATTGAACTGTGCCGCGGAAGGCAACGAAGCATTGGCGAATAGTGCCTCCATCGCATCCAGACTCAACAACGCGCGGCGTAAAGCCAGCTCTTGCCGCAACAACTGCTGGTTGGCTACATGCTGATACCGAAATACCTGCCGCGCCGCCGCCACGTCCGAATACCAAATCACGCCACCCAGTGTAAGCCCGCAGCCCACCAGGAAAACAATGACTGAAATTCGCAGGCGCGAGCTCATCAACCCAATCCAAAATGATCAGTCCACGTCCAACTCACGGTAGAGTGCCAGGAACTCCTGGCTAAGCTTATGGCGGGCATCAAGATGAATCATAGGTAAACCGCGTTGATGCGACTCCCGTATCTTGATCGAGGCAGACAGATGTTTGTTCAGTACAGGCAAACCTTCCGCACGCAACTCATTCACCAATTGAATCGGCAGGTTAGCGCGCGGCTGGAACTGATTGACCACGATGCCTTCGATGCGCAGGCCACCATTATGGTCGGTGCGAATCTCATCCACATTGTCCATGAGCGTGTAAAGCGCCTGCCGGGAAAAATCATCACAGTCAAAAGGAATCAAACACGCATCGGCTGCGATCAGGGCGGACTGGGTGAAGAAGTTATAAGCCGGCGGCGTATCCATAACGATGACTTCGAATTCCTTGGCCAGTTCAACCAAGGTATCGCGCAGCTTATAAATCTTGTGGCGTGATTCGAGCTTGGACTGCAGTTCGCCAATCTCGGGGTGCGAAGGAATGATGAACAGATTATCAAAACGGGTGGGATGCACAAAAGCGCTGGCCGGCTTGGCGAACAGACTGAAATTCAAGGTCTGCTCAAAATAATCCGCCAGGGTCGGCGTCACCGTCTTGGCATCTTCACCCAACAAATATCGACTGGCGTTGCACTGAGGGTCGATATCGATCAGCAGTGTGTTCTTGCCTTGGTGCGCCGCAATGGCAGCCAAGTTGACGGCGATAGTAGACTTTCCCACTCCGCCTTTCTGGTTGAAGATAACCCGTTTCATACTGGCCAGCCCTCCCGAAAGTGATTGAGTGTGCAGGGATTCTAGCAGCCGAATGCGGGTGGACATGTCGGTTGCAGCATGCGCGACAGGCTGGGTGTGCAGTTCTGTCGTTTTTTTGGGAGCGGCCGGGTAAACGTCGCGGTAGCAACGGTTCCAATCGAGTACCGCTAATTGAGACTGCAGTGACCAATCTGCCGGCTCCAAGAACCTGGTTACGATCTGTCACGAGCAGCTGTCAACACGGTGAAGCTCAGCACAGAAACCGGAATGTACTTTTGTACATGAGGATTTCGAGCAACACATGAGCCCTGATCACAGCTGCGCAGTAAGATCATAACTGATGTTACGCAGTGCATACGCTAACCTGTCGCCATGAAGAACAAAGAACTCGATTTGTACACCGACTATTTGCTGAGCACGTTTGGCGCGGCGACAGCAACGGGCTTGTCGGCGATGGTAG
>NZ_PDZH01000207.1 GCF_002735695.1 Chitinimonas sp. BJB300 | reverse complement strand
TGCCTGAGCATCAAGACGCAGAAGAACCCATTCGCACTTTGCCGCAAGTTACTGATCAACGCCTCCCGCGCGGCTTATGATCAGTTACAGCTGCTTCTCGCAGCTACTGCGTAACATCAGTGAGTAATACGCATTGAGCTTGGTCCACCGCCCCTGGGTCTTGCGGGTACTGGCATCCACAGCAGCATCAGACGGTGCGCCCGACAAATCCAGATCGCCCGTTGCCACCGCCAATCGCCACAGGTTGAACCCAGCCAATCTCGAATCATTCACAAAATCGCCACCGATACTGAGTGTGACCACGTTCGAGCGCTTGTCTCGCAGTACACCCAAACGACTTTCGTCCTTGAATGCCTTACGCTCTACCCCCACGCCACCCCGAAAATTACTCCGCTGGGTGCGAATAAACGGGTAAGACAGATTGACGCTAGCAATGTTGGACTTCCCCTCCAATCCAGCAGCTTTGCCTACACCTTTCACTACGTCGTACGACAGTTGGCTATAACCGATACTGGCGCGCAGACCTGTTGACCCCATCCCAAACCCATATCCCAGGCGACCAAGATTGACTCCCTGACTGGTCGATATTTGTAGCGAGGCCTGATCCTTGAAACCAAAAGGGTCGTTGATATTGACCAGGGCATGTCCCTGTGCGCGTCCCGTACTTTCGCTGCCATAGTTATCTGCCCAGAGATAGCCTTCGAATCGCTTGCCTTCGTTCACATCGAGCTGAACACGCACGCTGCCTGGGTTCTCCCCTGCAAGCAGATTGCCTTTTGCACTAAGGCCGGGGACGTCATTGATTAGCAGTAACCCACGCTCCAAGGATGCTTCCTTCACCACGCTACCCGATGGCAGCGCAGCCTCTGCCATATCTAACCAAGTTTGAGCGGGACGACGACTCCCTGCAGATAAATTGACCATCCACCCCACAGGCTGACTAGGCGAACCATCAAGCCGGCCCTCTGCGATCACAATGTCAAGCTTTCCCGCCGTGACATCTTGTGAAGGCAAATAGGCACGAGCGAACATGTAGCCCTTTTTATGCAAAGTATCCGTAATCGAATTTACCAACGCTTGCAGGGCAGAAAAATCCAGCAGACGGCCAGTCACCTGCTGTAACACAGCTGATCGTTCAGCTGGGGAAAGCAGTTCCTGTCCGCCGCTAAAATGCACGCTATTCACCATTACCTTCACATCAGAAGTACTGGTGGATTTTGTAGTGGACGGCCTTGCATCAATCAAAGCAGGCGAAGGATGCGACGCACGCTCGGCTTCTGAACGTTGATGTTCTTGTTGACGTGTCAACGAACCCGCGTCAATGGCGGGAATTGCATCGGCAGCGATAGCTGAAAACGACCCGCCGGAAAGCAGAACAACAGAAACAAAAGTAGGAGTTGCCAAGCTAGGGGAACGCAGCAAGCGTTGACTTAGTCGCATGTAAACAGCCTTTGATTTAACACGTTATGTATGAGTCAAATTCACCGCATTCAATACAACGGTCAGACAAGCCAGCCCATCTCATCCCAACTCATCTGAGACATTTTTCTAGCTGGTGAATGTATGGAAAGCAAACTGAGGGCTTTGAAATCCCGCCATTGGGTATTCGCTGCAACACCACGCGTAATACAAGAAATTCAAATACAAAAAGCCCCAATCCAAAAGGATTTGGGCTAAGGGAAGAAACAGGTTCTGTCGCAATAAGGCGTGATGGGTGAGGGCTCTGTTGCAAAAAAACCGGGGGAGCACACGAAGGGGTGGTCTGGCCTTTTCAGGCAACCGCAATCACAGGGGTATCTAGCTGGCTCGTGACGTGTTCGATAGCTTCAGCCAGGGCATTGAGTCCCAGACCGAACGCCCGCTCCACCAGACGCACCTCACCCCGGATGCCGTCCTGGATCTGGAAAGCCCGGGCCTGCCGTTTCTTCAGCGCCCGCATCACCTCGAATCCCTTGAGGGTGGCATACGCGGTCTTCAGTGACTTGAAGCCCAACGTGGGCTTGATCAGGCGCTTGAGTTTGTCGTGATCGGCCTCGATGACATATAGAGGGTAGTGCGATCAACATGGACACCGCGTTCAGCCAGCATTTCCTGGCGTTCGCGGTAGCTGATGCCGTAGCGGCAATACCAGCGGACGACCCAGAGAATGATTTCTCCTTCGACGTGGCGCCATTTGAAGCCTGTGTTCATCGCCTTGCCCCCCAAGATGCTAGCTATCTGCATTGCAGAGACCGCCCCCTAAGTGGAGCGCCAGCACGATAATATTTTTTGCAACAGCGCCCGTTACGGCCAGCCGCTGGTGGCAGATTGTAAAAAGATTGCGAGGCAGCGATCAGGATGGTTTATCGCAAAGTGTGTCGTTATCGGTCTGCTTGGTAAGTATGCTGTTCAGCCGCGAGAAGAAACAGTTGTAGATGGCACCGTCATGAACTGTTGTGCTGCGAGCATCCCCATTGGTATCCCAGATGGTGACGTCAAAGCGTGTGCGTACCATCAAGGTGTTGTTGGTACTATTAGGCCGGATATAAACCAATGCCCGCATGCTTTCGTGGTCGGGCTTGCCGCTCAGTGGAATACCTTTGGACTTGAAGAGCGTGCGAATCGCGGCACGCCAGCGTACCCCCACCACCTTATGGCGTTCACCTTCCACTTTCTGCAGGTCCGGGTCTTTCTTGACCGGTTTGAAGCCCATTTGGCTCAATACCATTGCGCTGCCATTCATTATATCGAGGCTGTTTGCGATGCTGATGTGCCGATCTTGCACCTGGGCAAGCGCCCTGCGTTCGTCCTCTGTCAGGTCTACGGTTATCTGGCGCGAACTGACCCTAAAAAGCCGACCACCATCCCCCGTCACGCGCTCATTCGGGTTTTTGTGGGCACAGGCTGCGATCATGACTGCGAGTACAACGGTAGCAGGCAGCCGGATGTGCAAACGTTGCATGCTGGGTTTAGCCATGTGCAATATCTTGTCTGGCGCCTGTTTCATCTCCACCTCGCAGTCCTGATGTTGATTTGATGGAGTGTGGCATCCCTGAGGACTACGCTCCTAACAGGTTCTGACTCCCTCTCCATCATCCTGTTGCCTAGCCGTGCTGTTCAACGAGCGCCCGCTGCCTGTCGCTCAGCGGTGGTAAATAGCGTGTCCAATCCGTATTAGTAGCCTGCAAGGGTAAGTCGGGGTGGAATTGATGTATTTCCATCGCAAAGCGTTCACCCATTTGCGCCATGGCGCGCAGATTGCCGACGACAGCGCGTTGGGTTTGCGTTGCAATCGTTTTACGTGCTGACTCAACAAACCGTATGGCTTCAAGCAGCTGCACGGCAAGATCGGGGGCATCCACTTTCAGCAGGCAATGCCCCGCTTTGTCGTGTCCCAGAAGATTGGCAATACGCTCGTCCATACTGACGCCGATGGCAGGTACGCCGGCTTCCATGCTGGCGACAATGGCGTGGAAACGTGAGCTGATCATCAAATCGGCGTGGCGTAGCAAGCCCACGATGGCTGGCGGTGGGATATCGCCACTCACCACAATCGATGCAGGTTGCGCCAGACGTTGGGCAAAATCGTTGCAGGCCGGCCTATCCACTTTGTCCATGCCGATCACGATGATGCTGCCGTCGTGTGTCTGTTGCCATGCATTTGCCGCGCTAGCCAAGCCATCCAGATAGTGGTGATAGCGTTGCTGGATGGTTTCATCGCTGGGGTGGAAAAGAATGCTGCCAAAATGCAGCTCTTGATGAGCGCCTGTCTGCTGCATTTCGGCAGCTTTGGCCAGATCAGGCCGTACCGGCCACCAGAACGGGTTCATGGGGCACACTACCAGTACGGGCTCCGTATGAATGCCCATTTCAACCAATCGCTGCTGGGTGATTGCTTCAGGCTCGGCCTGGTAGGTCCAGGCGGTGTCTGCACCGTCAGCCACCCGCATTCCCATTGGTTTCAGCACGGCACTGGATTCGACATTTCGGCAAAGAATGAGCGGCTGTTCACCCAGGCTGGAGATAAACGCTTTCAGATCCGGCTCCATTCTCCCCGCTTCTGCCCCATAGCCTATTGCCAGTTTGCCCGCAGCGGCGGCCATGCCCAATGCGCCACCCATCATCGCTGACAGCATGCAGCAAAGATTGGACTTGAACATCGAGCCATCACAGGCGACTACTCCGTCGTAAAGATCAATCGTGCGCGCCAGGAACTCGGGGAAGTAGTCGTGCACTACCTCAAGCGCAATATCATCTTGTAGGTCGGGTGGGAGGGCATCACCGCTGACGACGAGTCCAATACGGACATTCTCGCGGCCCAGGATGGCACGCACCTGCCGAATCATTTCGGCAACACGGATATCTGCGCCGGTATTTCCCCCCCCGGCATAACCAACGAACAACAGCTTGAGTGGCTCACCCGGCGTACGGGGCTGCCTTGGTTTCGCCGCCGCGGCTTCAATCAGTGTCTGGAGCTGGCGGTAGAGCACCGGGTAGGCGGCATTGGCCGTCATGAACTCTTCAAGCAGTTTGGACATCAATCTTTTCCTCAATCAAATGAAATGCGTTGGTAGTGTGATGCAAGCGCCACGTGCGGATCGTGCGCGGTGGGCCGTCATAGGCCAGGGCTGCCGGGTGATTGCCGGCAACGGTGAGTG
>NZ_PDZH01000206.1 GCF_002735695.1 Chitinimonas sp. BJB300 | reverse complement strand
GCTCAAGCAAGCGACCAAAGCCCATATGGAGATGTTGGAAAACACCCCGGAACGAGTGTGCTCCTATTTCGAAGACCCCAGGATCAAGTACGCCGCCTGATCAATACTTAGTTGCCGGGTGAATAGTGCATCCTGCCCAGCTGAATGATGCCGCTATCGTGGAGGTCATCGCTGCCATGGCCCATAGCGTTGGCAAAGATGCTTTCCTGCGCCAGCAAACCGCCATTATGGGACGCATCGACAGTTGCCCCTCTTTATCCAAGATCGACTGCCCAACCCTGGTTCTATGCGGCCGTGAGGACGAAATCACCCCACTTGAAGTGCACAGGGAAATGGTGGAAGGCATTGTAGGTTCGAAACTGGTTGTTGTGGATAAGTGCGGTCACCTCTCGACCCTGGGGCAACCACAACAGGTAGCCGATGCACTCAACCGTTGGCTGTTGGATGCGCACGAGTAGAACCTGCTGTAATTAGACAGACCAAAACGTCACGGCGCCCCCCCCTACGCTTAACCATAGGGTCCATACCCTAACTTAGAACCTATCTGAAATCTGCTGTGCGCCAGCAATAAAGCGGTGAATACAACCTCGGAATGCGCATTTACCATGCTTAAACGCCGCTTCCTCGGCTTTTTCGCTTGGTCTCGCTTTAGCTCGCAAGACTTTAGACAGGTTCCTTAATGCCCCGGTTGTGCCGACGAAGCGACCTTGTTCTGGCTGCTGACACGCCAAATCACATTGCCCACATCATCGGCCACCAACAACGCCCCTTGCTTGTCCAGTGCCACGCCTACGGGCCGCCCATATGCCTTGCCTTCACTATTGAGGAAGCCAGTCAACACGTCAATCGGCGGCGCTTTGGCCGGCTTGCCGTTATCAAAGGGGATAAAGACCACTTTATAACCGCTATGAGGCCGGCGATTCCACGACCCATGCTGACCAATAAACATGCCCTCCGCAAAACGTGCGGGTAAGGTTGTCCCTGTTGAATACGTCAGACCAAGCGAGGCAGTATGCGCACCCAGGGCATAGTCGGGAGCAATCGCTTTGGCCACCAAGTCAGGCTTGGGGGGCGTAACGCGCTCATCGACATGCTGGCCAAAATAGCTATAGGGCCAGCCATAAAAAGCCCCATCGCGTACCGAGGTCATATAGTCGGGTACCAAGTCATTGCCGATTTCGTCCCGCTCGTTTACCACTGTCCACAATGCCCCGCTGGTGGGTTCCCATGCCATACCATTGGGGTTGCGCAGGCCTGATGCAAAAATCCGATGCGTACCGCGCTGTCTGTCTATCTCCCAGATAGCTGCCCTGCCCACTTCCACATCCATACCGCGCTCACCTACATTGCTGTTTGACCCCACCGTCACATACAGCTTTGAGCCATCGGTGCTTGCAATCAGGTTCTTGGTCCAATGGTGGTTGATGTCGCCCGCCGGCAGCGCCACGACGGTCTTACCCTTCGCCGTGATGCGTGTCTCACCAGGGTTGTATGGGAAGCGTACTACTGCATCGGAATTGGCCACATAAAGCTCGTTCCCTACCAATGCCATGCCAAACGGTGAGTACAATCCTTCCAAAAGCACCGATCGCTGATCCGCCACCCCGTCGCCATTGGTATCCCGCAACAAGGTGATGCGATTCGCGCTGGGCACGCCCGCACCGGCTTTTTTCATGACGAAACGCATCACCCACCCTCTTATGCCGCCCTCGCCGGGGGGCTTGGGTGGTGAATTGGTCTCGGCTACCAATACGTCACCATTTGGCAGTACATACAACCAGCGTGGGTGGTCCAAACCGCTGGCAAAGGCCACCACATTGGTGCCCTGCGTGGCTTGCGGCGTTACACCAGCCGGCCACCCTAGGGGCGGTGCGATATTCACCGTTGGCACCAACGCCTTTTGTGGCTCCGGCAACGTAGGCGACGGGCCGAACCCAGCAGAGACCGGTAATTTGGCTTCCTCGTTGCATGCTGAAAGCAGCAATAGAACGCCGGCGACAACACAATATGAAGGCCTCGGTAGGAAATGAAAGCGCTTTGTCATAGCCGCCCCATCAAGAGCATTACAACCAGAATGGCCACCAACACACCCTACACCACCGCTGGACCAATAACCCCAATTACGGCTATAGGCCCAAGTGGGAATCGCGCCGATGAGTATCAAAATCAAGACAACCAACAGAATAGTTTCCAAGCCCATGATTTTCTCCCGAATAAATAAAGTAGGTATCCAACTCAGCCTACCACTTGCTGAAACTTTGGATTAAGCGTCACACGTAATGTGTGTTGACTGTCCAACAAGTCACAGCAGAAAACGGGCCAATGGATTATCCAAACCAAATTTCAAACTAAACAAGCGATTGCACCCGATTTAGGGCAATACGCCGCTGAAAACAATACGTCACACGGTAAAATTTACAATCCAGTCACAGCAACCCATTGATTGAATACACCGTCCGTGAAAAATGCCGTTTCATCCATATGGGGGATGTGAGCAACACAGGGTTCACTTAAATAAGATACCCAAGCGCACATTTTATTGATTGACCGTTGGGTTTCTTACGAACCCATCCCGACAATGCGATGTTCGCCTCGGTAACACATGCGTACTTTATGAAACAGCGTTGCCGAAAATTATTAATTATTAAGTTATGAGGAATGAATCATGAAAGATACCCAATCCGTCAAAAAAGATATTGTCTTCACCACCAAGGACAAAGGGGGCCAGGAAATACGTCTTAGTGGTCTATCGAATGATGTACTGTCCCGGCCCGAACAAATAAAAAAGGTAATGGAACTCTTGAACCTGCCTGAAGGTGCCGTGGCACGCATTATGCATACGACAGAAGATGTAATCATTCGCTGAGGACTACTTCGATGCTCCCCATCAAAGGTTATTTACGCGATTCTGTATCTATTCACTGGCTTCCCGCCAGTGTCGAGCTGGCCTATTCGGTATGGAGCATCGAACTTCCGCTGCGCCATTTATCACCCAGCAAAAAACTGTCGGCATTTCTTCGTAGAGAGATTCCGTCATCTGATTTGGTGGGAGAACAAGAGCAGGTACAAAATTTAATTTACATACTTTCTTATCAAGGCTGTTTAATCTCAGAAAAAATCAAACAACACTATTCGCTTCAAGAAATAAAATCGTTATATGTCTCATTCTGCAATGAATTTTACGGACGTTATTATGCACATCCTGTTTGGGGGGACATGAGAGCGGAAACCATTCCTAACTCGATTATCCTGCAATGGATATCCAGAACCTATTTTCTGTCACGCTTCGCCGGCGTTACTGCATCCGCTGCCAGTCTGAACGGGCCAACAGTAGAAGTGCAGACTGCTTTTCTGAAAAGCGCCGTAGAAGAATATTCACATTGCGAAGACTACTACCTGCCCCCCCCAGCCCTATACCCGGCCGAGCAGGGCTACACTGCGGGTATTGCACCGTCTGCCAGCTTTATTGCGTTTGACCAACAAATGCTGCATATCGCGCAGCACGATTGGTTAGCGCATTTGTTTGTTGCGCTGATCCAAGAACGTACAGCCCATTTCAAAGATGGCGCCAATCATCTTTACTCGCGCGTGGAGCATCAACTTGATATGCCGGGTTTATTTGATGGATGGCGCACCCATATTTCATTCGATGAAGACCATGCACATGCAGATGATCTGGAAACATTATTTGAACAAAAACTACCTATGCCGGTAGAACAATTGCAAAAATCGTTTGATGAGGCTAATCTCGCTCTCGAATTACTGAGCGATGGCCTGGATGATGTATTGAACCTTGGAGAAATGGGGATCAATCCAAGAGCCGTAGTCGATACTCCGACGTTACGTCCCCAGCATGTTCGAGGCATAAGATGCTTGACCGGGGTTCACGAATATACCGTCAATGCAACATCAATTAATGCATTAACCATTGAAATCGTTGAGTTGATTGCAAACTCACGTGCAGGGGCGAATTTCCTGGATCATGCTGCGGCGTTTCTGCTTAACAAAATTGAACCGTGCCTGGCCCAACTCGTTGCTGCTTGTGTCAAGCACTGTGATCAGCATGCAGAAATTATTTATCTTGGAAATGTGCTGGCAGCGGTTGCCAAAACCAACCTAAGACAAACCCTAGCCATAATCCCAATGGAAAAATCTGGACGCATCATTCAGAACTTTCTGTCTCACCATACCAAAAACCCAACCCAGTTCGCATTTACACTACTTACCATTATGCGAATAATTGAAGCTGGATTAAAAATCTCCAACCAATCAAGTAATATCAGCCGTATACATTCTGTTACCAAGATGTTGGAAACAGCGGTAATTAAATTGGGTCGAAACGATGCGATCATTCCTCGTATTAATGAGGCACTATTTATCATCACTTTCTTAGAATTCGCCTACGACAAAAAAGCGCTTGGCAGCCCAGCCTTTAAAATCGCTATGCGATATACCGGATATGGTACCAAACAAACATCCCATTAACACAGCCGCCTTTTATCATTTAACTATGGCGGATTTAAAAACGAACCTGACGGATTTTTATTTATCACTGGATGGTAAATCCATTGGCAAGACTGTAATTCATCCCGGTTCGTTCGGTAAATACCTCGATGGGGGTTTTATATCCATGTCGC
>NZ_PDZH01000205.1 GCF_002735695.1 Chitinimonas sp. BJB300 | reverse complement strand
GCTTCCTTCCCACGCTCGGTCGCCCTCACGCAGTTGCGCTTCACTTCGTTCGTTGTGATCAACTTACGGCGGGACTTCCACCCGCAGGAGTGCGCCCATGCTGGGCGCACATGAATAACGCCCCGGATCGGGGCCTTAGATAGCGCAGCATCGCTTACGCGAGGCTGATCACTAAACTTATATAGCAAATAATTCATCACTAGTTGTTTAGTCCCACAGTGTGCTGGAACGGATCAATACTCAAACCAGTGTCACCACAAAATTGACAAACAAGCGCTTGATAGCCAACCTCAAGGCTCCACTCAGAAAGAGCCATAATTCAACATGAAGTCCCGCACCTTCCGATGGTTAATCAATCTCTGGCCACCGTTTTTGCTCACGGGCGTCCACGCTACGCGGGTTAGTACCGATTACCGTACAGCCGAGGTCTCTTTAAAGCTGCATTGGTACAACCGCAATTATGTCGGAACACACTTCGGTGGCAGCCTGTTTGTAATGACGGACCCTTGGTACATGCTGATGTTGATGCAGATTCTGGGGAGGGACTATTACGTATGGGATCAAAGCGCCAGTATTGACTTTGTGGCGCCAGGACGCGGAACGGTACGTGCCAAGTTTGAAATTGATGAAGCCATCTTGACAGAAATCCAGGCACGCACAGCTGATGGCGAGAAGTACCTGCCACAGTTCAATATCAACATTGTTGACGATAAAGAACAGCTAGTTGCCCAGGTGCGCAAGACGATCTATATCCGGAAGAAGCCCCCTAAGAACCTGTCTAAAGTCTGCTAGGCGTCGGCAATATGGCGTTGAAAACGTCCCCGGAATGCTCATTTACTCGGTGTGAACTCCGCTTCCTCGGCTGTTTTCGCCTTATCTTGCCTTAGCTCGCGAGACTTTAGACAGGTTCTAAGCATCAGCCCAATATTGCTACCAAGGCTGAAAAGGTAACGTAAGTCGGAAGCCCATAGCCAGGGCACGGGCTTGGTTCACGCTGGCATTGCTACTTGCAAGCGATAGAGCAAGCCATGGATTACTTAGACTGCACTCCACAAGACCAGTGCGCGGTGTGTAGGCCAAGCCTAGCCAGTTTTCCGACATAAGCAGGTATTCGCCATGCAGCCGCGGCAGGCTTAATCCATCAACGTATCGCCATGCCAATCCGCCCTGCCATTGCGTACCTCGCCAACGTAAATCAGCCAGCCAATTCGCCTTTGGGCGCAACGCCAAATCACCACGGCTATCCCGCCCCAACACAGCCGGGGAACCATCCGCGTTGCCAATCAAATCGCCATCTTTGCTATATAAGAAACTACCTGACTGGTAAGAGCGCGGGATATCCCGGCCCTTGATTCTTGCAGCGAGATCAAAACCTGCAAGTTCTGCCTGCCAGCCATTCGCCCCACGCCAGCGCAGACCAATGTCCAAAGCATATCCATAGCCAGACGGGTTGCCTGCCGCCACAAAACGGTTGAAACGTGTAAGGTCACTTGTGTTCATCAGGCTGCCGGCTGTTTCGCGGCGCCCCGTGAACTCCAGTTGCTGGTTGGCATTGGCTTGGGCAACGCCCACAAAGTTTTCAGTTTTGAAGTCCACCGACTTCAAGTATTGCACTGCCAACCCCGCATCCAGCTGACCAAACTTGGCGATAGGGAAGCTGAAGGACTTGCCCAGCCGGAATCCCCGACCAGTCCAGTAATCCATACCGTAGTCCAATGCATAACGCTGCCCAGCATTGAATGGAAGACGTTGCTCGATCTGCTGCGCCAATAAAACCGTATCTTGATTGGCATGGGCTACGCCGTAGCGACGCGCCAATACACTCATATGCCAGCCTTGCTCCTCGGCGCCCGCAATCGCCCAGCCATCTAAAAATGCATGCTCACGTTGATGCCGCCCCTTGAGTCGCCGCCCCCAGTCATCATCATTTAAACGCAGGAGGGGGATGGGATCGCTGAAAGCCTGTACATCCAAGCCAAATTGCAGGCTTGCCTGCGGGTCGAAACCAGCTGGGTTGTCTTGCAGGCTGGCAGCCCATACCGGTGCAGATCCAAGGCCAGTTAATATGAGCAACAACGACGAGAAACGCAGTACGTGCATGTGTCTACCTTGAACGCGTTAGCAAGAAAAATATAAAGGCCTGCTAGCTCACGCTGCAGGCCTCAAACCCTACCAACCCCTATAGGCTAGCGCGGCATGAGTCATCCTAGAGACTCGGTCAAGCCATCTTTGAAGTTGACCTTGTCATCCAAAACATCACCCACCTCCTGCTCGCCCTTCTTCACTTTACCAACAAACTTACGGGCGGCATTTCGGGTCAGAGTAATCGTCACACCATCTGGATTACTGATGGTGGCAGTATCAGCAAGCTCACCGTTCACCAAAGTAGCCCCCAATATCACAACGCGATCACCTAGCTTATCGCTGGCAGACACCTTGACAGTATCAACGCCCGCTTGCTCGCGCTCCATCCCGATCGACATTTCCACCACCGCGCCCGATTCAGTAGGCACCTTGGCTGACAAAGCAACCGTACCCGCATCCAAGCCATTTGCCGCATCGATTGCCTTGCGCACCACCTTGGCTGCTACATCAATCACAGTGGTATTCGCAACAGCAATCGAGCCCGTGAAGATGCCAGTAGCCGGCAGCACCACAGGGTCACCCAACGACAGGTCACCATTGACGACATGGTGGCCCACAGTCGCCTTCACTTTCAGTGTCCCATATGCCATCTCGTCGCTTTCGCGGAAGCTAAGGTGCGAGCCATCCAGCATCTCCAACTTGGCCGTCTTGTCGCCCACAGTACGAGTAACAGCCCCTACCACCGAGCCAGTACCCGAAATCTTGCCTGAGTTATCCACCAGCTCAGTACGGGATAAGGTGACATCAAACGCCTGCTTGTCTTCCACGAGCATGCCATAGGGCATATCACCCTTGGCGATCAACGTCTCAGCAGCGCCCGATTTTCTATAGCTGAGCGTACCGTCCTGGTCTGTCCCAAAAGGACGCTTGGTGTAATTCGGGGTGTCATAACTGCCATCGGATGAAAACTCCTTGTACGCATCCCAACTGGCCAAGCCATCTGCAGCTCCCTGCTTCACCGTAAAGGCGAAGCGGCTCCACTCGGTTGCGCTAGCTGGATTGCGACCCTGGCCATTGGCATAGGTACACTTCACTTCAGCTACCGCTTTGGCGCTCGCCACATCCGATCGGCAACGCATTACCAAAGCACCACCCGAAGCAAATTCCTTCTCCCAGCGATTATCCCGATTAGGGTTCTGCACTGCACCCGTTGTATTTTCAGCCCTAAGGTCGCGCAAAAAATCAAAACCCTTATTGAGCATATGAAAATGCTCCAGGCTGAGGCGACCCACATCATTGACCTTCTTAACCGCGTCGGACAACCCAACGCCCGTAAGGTGTAGCTGAGCATCCGCCAAGGAAGCCGACACACGTACATCCCGCAACAGCTTGCGGGCAGCGGCAATACCGGCACCCAGCGACGTATCGACCGGTGTCGGGATCGGGTTAATCACCACCACTTCATTATTGACCCGTTCTTTGGTGGCATCATCGGCAAAGTCATTGGCGGCTTTACGCAACTTGGTATTGAAATTGTTGATGAAATCACCGATCACCACACCCGTCAGTGGCGCAGTATCGGTAGGCAATGCAACACCATCGAGCTTCCCATCCGCCATATCACGGGCCAGAAACTTTGCAATGTCGTGCGCAGCCACGCCGGGCGCGCCGCTATTCGCAATACCGGCCAACACCAAGGCATAACGATCGGCACTACTGTCTTTTAACGTTCCAGCAGAGGTCTTGCCTACCAGGGTCGGTGGTGTCAGCACATCGCCCAAACCGAAAGCCGCGGCAATTGTTGCATTGGCTTGCTGAATATTGGTACTACTCGCGGCAGTCAAGCCACCGGCAACCGCCTCCAACTGACGTTTAGCCGCATCAGACAACGGTGTCACCCCTACCGTCGTCGTACCCGCCGGGGCCACGGCAGTCAGGGTTGCACCATTTGGGAACACCACATCAGTGCCTGTCGCCTCATCAAAGTAAGTCGCAGTGCCATTGCCGACCACCTCAACCACATAAGGGCCGGTATGGGTACCAATGCTAACTCCCGCCGTACCATTCGCATCAATCGTACCGGTACCCAACACTGCACCCGGCAAAGTAAGCACCCTGACTGGCGTACCTTGGGAAAATTTTCCCAATGACGGCGATACCGTCACACTCGCAGCAGTGGGGGGCGTAGTCGTCGTAGTCGTAGTATCACCGCCGCCGCAGCCGCCCAAAGCAAGCGCCAGTGCACTGCTCACTGCCAGCACGGGATACTGCGTTTTTCTTTGCATGATCATCTCCTCTGTTTACTCAGCTGTCTCAGCCTATTTGCAATGCGAAATACACCATTGAGTCTGCGTCATGCACAGAAGCAAAACCCGGCATATCAATGCCGGGCTTGATGGTGACTTGGGCAGAATTAAAACTTAGCAGCTGTTCGTCCTGCTTACCAACTGATGTTACGCAGTGCATACGCTAACCTGTCGCAATGAAGAACAAAGAACTCGATTTGTACACCGACTATTTGCTGAGCACGTTTGGTGCGGCGACAGCAACGGGCTTGTCGGCGATGGTAGGT
>NZ_PDZH01000204.1 GCF_002735695.1 Chitinimonas sp. BJB300 | reverse complement strand
GCCGGCCTGTCAGCTGGTTGATCTGCTCTCGAATCAGTCGTTGTTCGTAAAACCCGTCACCCAGCCGTTTTTGAATAGTGGCTGGGTCGAACTTCAGCCGGTCCAGCAGGTAGTCGGACGATAACCAGGTCTTATAGTTGGTAAAGGTCGGGTCGGTTTCAACCACATAACGCGAGGTTGCGCCGCCATCCACCACAAACAGCTTGCTGGTGGGCAGGCGCGGGTTGGGTGTGAGGGTTCGCACCACGACCGGCGGACTCCCCGGCGCAACCGGTGTCGCAACGGTATGAGTTGGTGTGGCAGGGGCGACGGCATTGGTCGCCACGGTTGTGCCTACTACTGGTACGGCCCCTGTGGCCGAGAGGGGCTTGGGCGCGGCCAGTTCACTTTGGTTGACCTGTTGCCAGTGCTTGGCCTGTACGTCACGCTCACCGGCTCGAAGCTGATCCAACAACGCCCGTGCACTCAAGGTAGGGGCAGGTTCCGAACCCGCACTATTGGGAACCGGTGTGGTTTCTAATGTAATGTCGGCTGTCTGCCCAGTCACACCGGCCACGGCAGTAGACGGCACGGTTGTATTGCCGGACGGTGCGCCCGTCAAAACGATGTCAGAAGCAATACCCCCCACTGCGGCATCTGCCATTTTCCCCGTCACACTGGCCACGGCAGAAGATGACAAAGCAGAATCAGCGGAAGTCAGGGTCGTCGAAGAAACGGTGGGTTTGACCGCTGTTGGGCCGGCCACACCATTGACCGCCGCGACCTGTGCACCACTGGCTTGACCCGGCGCGACCAAGCCACCGACCCCGGCCACCGCACTACCCGCTGCTTGGCCACCGCCCGCCGCTGTCGACTTGACCGCGGTGCCATGGAGGTTGGCATTGCTGGCAACTGCCCCGACAGATACCGGCTGACTGGGGTCTATCGGCTTGTCCACATTGACTGTGGCATGCTCTTTGATGATGCCTAGGGTAGCGGCGGTTTCCTTCCTGATAGGTGCGGGTCTATAGGGAATGGCAGCCTGCCATGGCTCAACCCACTTCCCTCGAAGACCCTCCGTACCGACTTCTTTGATTTCCGTAAATGAAGGTGCTGACTTATTTTCAATCGCACTCAATCCACCCGTTATCCGGCCGCCGACAATAATGGTGCCGTTATCATTGACGATATGGGCATTCTGATTATTGAATGCCCCACCGACATTGATACAGGCAAGTCGATCAACAGTCACCTCACTCTTGGTGATGGTACGCGTATAGTTACGCACAGCGGACACGTCAGAACGGTCATAAAAGGTTGAGGAAACGCGTCTGAAAACGATATCTTTCCCGCCATGTTGCTCGTAATGAAACTGTCCCGTGTTGACTTCCCATCGGCCATTACGGGAAAAATCAACTTCGAAGATTGCTTCGTCGGTTACCGTTTCTTTATGTGATACCCCCTCCGAAATATTCTCCAGCTTGCCCTGCATCGAGAGGTTGCCCCCGATATCGATGCGTGTTGCCAGATTTTTGACATCCCCTTTAAACGTGGCGTTGCCCAGTGAAACGATTTCAGCCCCGGTGCGGTTCTGCAGTTGCTGCATGGTCACCGACAAATCACCGCGCGAGGCAATCACCCCGCCGCTATGGTTATCCACGCTGCCTGTACCGGGCAGAATGGCGATCGTGTCACCATAAATCCGGCCCGAGTTTGACAACTCCCTGGCTTTGAGTGAAACGGTATTGCCATTGATTAACCCGATGTTTTCCAGTCGTTCAGAAATGTCCAGGCTCAAGGTATTGGCAAAGATCTTGCCTGCGGACTCATTCTTCAGGTTGGATGCAAAGATATTCAGGCCATCCTGGGCGCTAATCGTGCCGGCATTACTCACCTTGCCGGCTACTCGGTAGGTTACCGAGCCATCGGCCGCAACCACCCCCTGATTGACATAGTCGCCTGCAAAAGCCAACTCAACCGCCCCGTGGGATTTAATTTTCCCATCTGCGGTAAAGCGGGCAGCATCCAGCTTCAGTGCCCCATCGGCCAGTAATTGGCCATCGGTATTGATCAGGTCGGGGGTGGTGATCCTCAGCTGGTTTTTGGCCGAGATCTCGCCTGACTGGTTATTCACCTGTGCGGCATTTATCGTGACGTGATGGTTCGCCCGCAGGTAGCCGCCCTGATCATTGCGCAGTGCGCCGCCGATCTTGACGACCAAATCCCCCGCATCCACTTTGCCAGCTTGGTTGTTCATATTGGCCGCGGTGAGTGACAGCGTATGACTACCCCGCAGCAAGCCGCCCGCGCTGTTGTTCAGCATACCGGACGTGGTGATCTGCGTTGTGTGAGCGGCGTCTACCGTCCCACCACGGTTATCCAGGCTAACGGCTTGCAGGCTCACGTTCCCTACCGACACCAGCTGCCCACCCCGGGTATTGTCGATCGCCCCCCCGGTTGCTGCGGTCAAAGTCTTGCCTGCGCCGATATAGCCTGCCTCATTGGCTATACCCGCCCCCGCTTTTAGGGTGATATCGCCGAATGCCACCACACCATGGTCGGTACCGCTGTTGCGGTTTGTCAGCATTCCGGTCAGCGCATCCAGGTGCAGCTTTTTTCCCGCCTGAATCAGACCGCGGCTGTTATCCATACCCTGAGCTTGCGCCCAGACATTGCCTCCCGCCTGCAGTTTGCCATCGCGATTATCGAAGTGTGTCGTGGCGGTGAGCTTGATATCCTGGCTTGCCACCAGCTGAGCACGACGGGTATCAATTGCGCCGGCCCGAGCCGTTAAGTCGATGCTGGTGGCACTGGCGCGCAGTGTTTGCAGGTCGAGGCTGTTGCTGTTCAACAGTAAATTCTGTCCTGCCATCAGCTGGGCAGGTAACACCACCGTGTTCTGTGCCTGAACAGAAAGATTCCCCTGTGCAGAAAGCTGGCCATTGCGCGCCATGCCGGCCGCAAAAACTGCCGACGAGGTCGCGGACAGATCCGCCATCTTGAGGGTGAGGTTATGACCCGCCGCGGTCGTTCCAGACGCCGACAGCCTGCCCGCCACCGCGATATCTGCATTCCCTGCAGCATAGATAGTGCCCGCATGCTCCACACTGCCTGCTGTCAGCGATAACGATTGTCCCTGCAGTTGGCCCGCATTGAGCAATGCCCCGCTGGTGGTCATCGTCAAATTGGCCTGATGACTGCGAATGGTGCCTTGCCCATTTAGCCATTCTGCCGCCGCCAGATTCAGGTTGCCATTGGATTCAACCATCCCCTGGTCATTGTTGGCACCGCCCGTAACGGACATGGTGAGCTCATTCAGTGCGCTGATAGCTCCCGTTTGATTGGCCAGTTGATGGGCGCTAATCGTGCTGTTTCCCCCTGCGCGTATTTCACCGGCACGGCTGTTGTCGAGCAGCCCCGCCACCTTCACGGCCAGCGACTTATCTGCGGCGGCGGTGATCTTGCCATGCAGGTTGCTTACACTCCCCGCGGCGAGGTGAAAGTCGCCATTGCTGGTCAACTGGCCGCGCGAATTATCCAATGCGCCGGCGACGGTGATGTCGGTCGCGCCGCTACCACTTTGTATTACCTTGCCATCGACATTACTCAGGCTGGCAGCGTGCAGCTTGATCTGTTTTGCATGGACTTGACCCTGGTCAACGCTAACCTTACCCCCGGTGAACGCCAGTAAGCCATTGCTGGCAATCTGGCCACGGGCGCTATTCAGGTCGTTCGCCTTTAGATTAAAGGTGCCGGTACCCGCATGCTGAAGCTGGCCTGCTACATTGCTGAGGGCATTCGCTTGTAGGCTGAAGTCCACCCCATTGCTGGCAATCAGGCCGGCGTCATTATTTAACGATTGCAACGTCAAGGTGCTGGCCACTGCGCCCGTCTGGACCAGTTTGCCGCCTTGATTGTGCAACTGCCTGATTTGGACATCGAACCCACCGCCCTGCAGGGTGCCCAACTGGTTATACAACTGGTTGGCGTTGAGTTTCAGGGTACCCGTCGATGTAACAGCGGCTTTCTGAGTATCGATCTCCCCGGCTTGCAGCGAGATGTGCGCAGCACTCACTGTGCTGTCGTTCAAATCAATCCGCCCTGCATTTACGCCACCCTCACCAATGCGCGCGGTGAATTGATTGCCGGCTAGGGCTTTGCTGTGGACGGCGATGGTCTGCCCAGCCGTCAACGTCAGGTTGCCCAGATTGCTTAGGGCACCATCGGTATTCAGACCAGCCGCCAAAACACTGCCTGCTTGGCTGGTCAGTGTTTCATCCGCGTTGATCTGCAGGTCCGTCCTGCTCGCCATCGTACCGGCATTGTCCAGCTGCACCAGTTTGAAGGTCCCCACGCCTTGGCTGTAAATCGTCCCGGCATTACGCAGCACACCAGCCTTGACGTCCAGCGTCTGGCCGCTTTGCAGCTGGCCCTCGCCGTTGTGCAGCGTCCCGGAGGCAATCAGGTCAAGCGCGCCGGTGGACTGAATCACGCCTTGGTGGTTATTGATATCTGCGGCTTGTAGTGCTACACGCTCTTGCGCCGCTATCTGACCTCCCTCGTTATGCAGTTCGGTCGTCAGTCGTGCATGGAGTGTTTTACCTGCAGAGAGCTGACCCAGCTGGTTCTGCAGTTGCTGGGCGGTCAGGTTGAGTTGACTGCCAGCGCGAATTTGCCCTGCCGCCTGGTTATCGACGTCGCCAGCGGTCAGGCTGAGGGTGGTG
>NZ_PDZH01000203.1 GCF_002735695.1 Chitinimonas sp. BJB300 | reverse complement strand
TGCCAAATCGACGCCAACTCGAATACTCTTCATGGTGGACTCCTCTTTACCGTTGACTGGTGGTCGGAACTACCAGTCTGGCACCTAGATGCCGCTTAGGTGAGGAGGGGTCCATCCCATTGCTTACCTCATACAAAGACCGCATCCGTGCAGTTCGGCTCTATATAAAACTCGGGAAGTGAACCGCCCCAAACGAGAAATGGCTCACTGACATCACGGAGTTCCAGCTCCCTGCTGGCAAGGTGTATCTGTCTCCTATGATCGACTGCTTCGAAGGTTTGGTTATCAGCTGGTCAATCGGTGCGCATCCTGACGCTGAGCTGGTCAATACGATGCTGGACGCTGCCATTGAGACGGTAGCCAACAGCAGCGATCGACCTGTGGTCCACTCAGATCGTGGCGCTCACTACCGATGGCCTGGATGGCTATCGCGGATACACGATGCAAAGCTGATTCGTTGGATGTCACGCAAAGGGTGTTCGCCGGATAATGCGGCCTGCGAGGGATTCTTCGGGCGTCTGAAAAATGAGATGTACTATTGCCGTGACTGGGTTGGCAAGACGGTAGAGCGATTCATGCACGAATTAGACTCGTACATCCGGTGGTATAACGAGCGGCGCATCAAGTTATCACTGGGGGCTATGAGCCCTGTCCAATACCGGCGCCATTTGGGAATCGCAACATAAATTAGTCCAAGTTTTCTGCCGCACCCCCACCTGGTAACTATTGGGCGCTGTTTGACACCCCAAGCGTATCCCTTGGACGAAATTGTTATCCAAAGAAGAGTTAGCGATGACTCCCTCTCTCCTATGTGATTGAGCTGCCCAAGGGGTGTTGGCGCGTTTTGCGACTGTCAGCTTTGTGCTGCTCTGTTCTTTGTAAGTGAGCCTGACTGACGTCGCGAAGGTGAGTCGTGACGGTTAAATAGCGTGTGTATCTCCCCTCGCTGCTGTAGGTTAGCAATCGCCCGATTGATGATCGGTAGGTACTGGCTGATGGGGTATTTACGTGCTGCGCCAATATGCGCCCAGTCGGTGGACAACGGTTGAGGCAGAACGGCCCAATGGCCGAGGTGGCCAAAGCGGTCATTTATCTGGGCTGCGAATTCGGTGGCCGTGTCGTAAAAGCTGATAAACAGGACAACGTCTACCCGTCCGCGCGCCAGCATGGCCAAACGTGCTGCCCGTGAACTGGCTTCTTCTTCTACTTTGAATAATCTATCCCGGTTGGCGATAAAGACTTTTCCGTAATACACCCCGCCATTGATGCCAACCGTCTTGTCAAGCAGGCTATGGACGCCAGCGTAAGGAAACACCTTGTCTGCCGGTACTACCATCCAGACTTTCGATTGGATAATGGGTGCAGAAAATGCCAAAAGCCGAGCCCGGTCCGGGGTGGGAACCACCTCCCACAGCAAGCCCTCTCCTCGCTCCGCTAACTTTAACGCACGCCGCCAGGGATAGGTCTTGATCTCAAACCGTAGTCCAGCTTCCCTTCCAATCAATTCGATTATTTTTTGTTGCTTTGGGTCGGGTGGCAAGGGAGTGCCCTGTGCATTGCGTAGTTGGTCCATGAATAATGGCACCGTTGTGGGTTCAATGGGGGTAGTCGCCTGGGCAGGTAAATTCAACAGTATTGCAAAGAAGAGAAACAGGCAGGACGACTTCATGGAACAAGCAATTATTTGTTTAAACTGAAACGATAAACCGCAGGCAAGGAGCCCATCAATGTGTGAAAGAATGGTTTACCGTGCACGAAATGTCTGTATTTGTCCTATCTTGGAGTGAAATGGTTTAGCGGAACACGCTTTTTTTACCCACGCAGCACCTCACTCAGGGTTTAAGGGATTGTTTTAAAAGTTATTTTTCCAATCTGTTGAGCATCAAATTGATCATGGCGATATGAATAAATGTTTCGCTGGATAGGGTGAGGCATACATAGTCATTGGAAAGTCAGCGATACCGATATAGCCAAGCGAAGGTACGTTCGACGACCCATCTGCGAGGCAAAAGCACGAAGTCCTTGGCATGGTCTGCGCGCAGGACGACATCGAAAACGAAGCGAAAGCGCTGAGCGACCCATTCCAGCAATGCTCCTCGATAGCCACCATCGACCCAGACACGGCGCAGCTTTTTGCAACTCCCCGTCAATGTTTGCAACAACCACTTCGCACCATCGCGATCCTGTACGCTGGCCGACGTCACCAGCACCGCCATTATCAGTCCCATGGTGTCGACCAAGATGTGACGTTTGCGTCCTTGAATTTTCTTGCCAGCGTCGTATCCTTTGACGCCTGCCGAGGCGCTGGTTTTCACGCTCTGGCTGTCGATACACCCCGCTGTAGGATGCTTGTGACGCCCGGCCCGACGCCGTACCTGCGCGCGAAAGGTGTCGTGAATCCGTTGCCAGACGCCAGCTCGGCTCCAAGCCCGAAAATAGCCATACGCGGTTTGCCAGGCGGGAAAGCCGTCGTGCGGCAATAGCCGCCAGGCACAACCCGCTCGCGTGATATACAAGTGCGCATTCACCACCTGCCGCAGATTCACTTGCCGCGGACGGCCGCCTTTTTGCGCTTCTGGCAGTAAGGATTTAATCTGTTCCCACGTCTTGTCGCTTAAATCGGTCGGGTAATGCCGCTTTCTCCTGCCGCTACTTTTTTAGCCATGTCAAAATCCAATACATGGGAACGGTTTGAGACTTTTAAAACACGCTCTCAGGTTTTCACGCAACCGGACGTGAGTCTCTCGATTCATCCAGCTCCTATCGTTCAACCATGCCGACGGGGGTACAAGACCAATTACTGACCTAGTCAATGTCGAATACACATTCGTACAACTATTGGCAGTAGTTTCGGAAGATTGTCATTGAACCATACTGAGTAATTATTCTCTAATGTAGAGTATCACTGTCAACTTAGTCAGCCCTTCATTGTCTTCACATTACTTTATGTGCGAGGCATATCGTGGATTGACAATAGAGGCTCCAAGGAGAATGGAAATGAGCTTGTTACCGGCCCCACGTACTTTATTTGATGACCTATTCCAAGATTTTTCCCCTGGTTTCTTTATTAGACCCTTGAATGGGGATCCTTTACCGGCCCAGATCAAGTTAGATGTGAGAGAGTTGGAGGATCGGTTCGAGGTGCAAGCTGAGTTACCTGGCGTGGCCAAAGAGGACATCAGCATAGAGGTGGAAGGCACGTTGGTCACCTTAAGCGCAGAAATAAAGCAGATAGACAGTCAATACAAGGATGAGCGCTTATTACGAATGGAACGCTATTCTGGTTTGGTATCACGCAGTTTTCATCTACCTGCTGAGGTATCCAATACAGAGGCGAATGCACGATTCGAGAATGGATTGCTTATGCTGACCCTGCCCAAGAAACAACCTGGCTCCAGTAATCACAAAGTAATGATTAGCTAGTCATTTTTCGCTCTGCAGCCAAATTATCAACTTACCTGCACTTCTACACCTGAACGGGCTTATTGCAATAGAAACTGATAAAGCACACTGATTGTGCGGTAGCGCAGTGGCCTTATTTTTATATTCGATAGTTTGTTTACTCGTGCTTGGCTATTTAAAGGTGTCCGTGGATGGCTCTGTAGGATACAGTCGCTGAAGCAGTTAAGACTGTTTGTGGCGCGCTAGCGGTGAGAGCAAGGTGGGCAGTCTTGGTGCAAGCCGGATTCAGTGAAAATACTGCTTCATCAAGCATCCATTGGTATGAATTCAACGCATGTTCACAATCTACCGTAAAGGCAAGTGTTGCAAGCTGTTGCTGGCTTTGAACAATAGCACTGCCGTTACCGCTTACGTGTAGGTAAGGGTGAGGCGGCACTGCAGGCACGATATCCAATGTATTCCAGATACGGTAGCTGGTTTTGACGGCGTTATTGAAGGATGCTGCAAAATCTAGAAGGCCCACGCGAGGCGAGGCAAACGTACAAAGGGTAAGCACGTCCTGTAGGCAGCAGACTTTGTTCATTGCCAAGTCTGCTGCTGCTAGTGTTGCTAGCGCTGCACCCAAGCTGTGTCCAAGTACAGTAAAGCTTGTGATCGGTGAGGTGGATACAAGCTGGGCAATGGCTTGCTTAATTCGAAATGAGACACCTGTCGTATCAATCAACTTGAAGCTGTCATAGATCCTAAGAAAGCCCAAGGCGACATGGCCCGCACTTGGGCTGGGTGTAAAAGGGATAGGGATGGCGAGAAAGTCGAGTATCCATTCGGCTGTATCTTCTGTACCTCGAATAACCAGCACGAGATCACCTGGGTTGAACTTCGAACGGGCAATGTACCCATAAAACGATTCGATTTCGAAATCCGAAGCATTGAGGTAATAGACCAGCTCGTAACCTGTAGCAGCTATACCAGGGTCAGCTGGAGGCGTTAGCCCACCGACCGAATACATGTGGTAGGCAAATTTGATGAAATTTGCTAGCTTAGCTGCCTTCCTCTTATCCAAGTCCATGGCATTTCCGTTCTAAAATACATCGCACGGCAATCAACGAGTTGAGCAAGCCATCCCGTGATTAATTTACGGAGAAGAAGTTGTCATGACGGACCAAACCTTTTAAGTCTGAAAGCTGCATCTACATTTGAGTGGACGTTTGCAAAATAGACTGGTTCCTCTTGCGTCCCATCAGATTTGCCGGGGGTGTCAGGATTTCCGTGTTCAGGGCGGGTTTGAGATTCACACGGATGGCCGAATAAACCGGTCCGCGTAAAGAATAGCGAATTGGTTCATCGCCGTCTTCCAATCCTTAGCGGCACGACT
>NZ_PDZH01000202.1 GCF_002735695.1 Chitinimonas sp. BJB300 | reverse complement strand
CAAGAAAGCGACATGGATATAAAACCCCCATCGAGGTATTTACCGAACGAACCGGGATGAATTACAGTCTTGCCAATGGATTTACCATCCAGTGATAAATAAAAATCCGTCAGGTTCGTTTTTAAATGCGCCTTTGAAAGCCCTGGGGACGGTGTTGTGAACAGAGAGTAGATGTTTACCTGTCTCTTGAAAGGATAGGATCGCTAGCTCGACCTAGGGTTGCCTAATTGAGTGGGATGGCAGCCGAATATTGATGAACTATTTCATTTAATTAAATTTGTTTTGATATGGTGTTATTGCCTAATCCATTTTATTGCCATCTCAAACAGCTGTTGTATATTAACAGGTATTACTGTAATTAAAGCATTTCCCTGATCAAAGTTTGGATTGATCTGGCAGTAATACTGAATTTCAGGCTTTTCGTTTGATCGGAAAGAGTCAATTTCTGATTGGCTATAATTGGTTCTTCGGCCAACATGGCAAATAAAAGATGATTCATTTTGCACTCCTTCTTGCACTGTTTTATCTATTGAGAAAGAATGCTTTAGCTTGCCAACTAATGCTAGAAAATCAGCAGGTATCGCTCTTTTGGCTTGCGGGTAAATAATAGCAACCTGTTTAGCAATTGCGCGATACATCGCAGGGCTTAACATCGTATCCGCATAGCATACATGTTGCCATGGATGCAGCAACCAATATTTCAGCGATTCGCTTACTGAAAATCTCACAGTATTACTACCATGGCGATATGCAGGATAGAATGCCGCAGAAGCACCTATGCAAACTATTTGTTTTTGGTCGAGATTGATTTTTGAAAAAGTTAGCAAGCAATAGCCAACTAGTTTCTCCTTATCAAAATATAATCTAAGCTTCCTTTCAAAAGCGTTTTGCTGAAGGAAATATTTTTGTAGGTAAGCTTTGCTGGATATCCCAGCAAAGCTATCGCCAATCAACAGAAGTAACTCGGTGATAAGTGCATCGTCAATCCATTTGGCAGATTGAGTAAGGCTTTTAATGCGAGTAAAAGAATTTTTTATAATTATATTTTTTTGCATGCATACCCCCCGAGATGATGCGCTTGGCAACCGTAGATATAGAATCCAGCATCTGATCTTACTAGTGGCTTATCGGTTTTTATGGAATATCGGTAGCTTATGGCGAGTGAAAGCTAAGCTTGAATAAGCTGAAATGGTATCAATCTTGTTGTTGAATAGGAATGGCGAAATTAAGTGGATTGTCTCTAAAAAACACAAGCTATATATCGTTGTTGACATCGAAGAGAGTTGGATTGTGGGATTTGATATTTTGAGTATTTCTATGCCCAATGGGTTGGCCTCTTTAAACGATAAACCCTTATCTGGCACCGAAGAATATTACGGTAAGACCTCGATCAAGATGGGGTACTCCCGTTGGTGCTACTGCTGCTGGTGGTAAGTGGATAAAGTGTCGTGAGCAAACTATGGTTTCTAATGGGGTCATTTAGATTGTTTGCCGCATGGCTTTGCCTGCGGGGCGCAATTTCTTACGGAACATAGATACTGCCGGGAGCCACCCATGAAACTCTTCAATGATCTACGGATTTCTATGCGCTTAGCCATCGCATTTTTGCTATTGCTCGCGCTTACTTGTTCAGTAGGTGGGGTAGCATTGGTGAAATTGGGTACGGTCAATGCGGCGTTGGGTGAAGTGGGCGACAAATGGCTACCCAGTGTGCGGGAGATCCTACTGCTACGTACCCATGTCCTGGACCACCGCTTGCGCGAAACCCAGTATGTAATTGCCAAGGCGGATAGCAAGCCGATATTTCTTGATCTCAAGCAAATAGAGCTAGAAAACTTTCGGAAAGTGGCAGCGCTATACGAACCGTTGATCAATACGCCTGAAACTCGTCAGACGTATACAGAATTCCGTGAGAAATTCGATGCCTACCTCAAAGTCAGCGACCAGATCATTGCTTTGGCTAAGGATGATAAGCAGGAAGAGGCAGCCGCGCTGTCGCTTGGGGATGGTGTTAAAGCCTTTCGTGCTGCTTTGCCACTGTTGGAAAAGCTAGTGGATGAGAGCATCAATGGTAGTAAGGTTGCCCGTGCGAATGCAGAAATGGATGCCAGTTCGGCACGTTATGGTGTGACTGTGATGTTGATCGTGGCGCTGGCGTTAGGGGCATTATTTGGGATTATTATCACCCGTAGTATTGTGAAGCCCATACACCAGTCAATTGAGATTGCTAATCGCATTGCCGAGGGTGATCTGACTGGCGACATTCAGGGTAACGACCGCAACGAAATGGGTCAGATGCTCAATGCCCTGTCCACTATGCAGCGATCTCTAAACGATACCATCAGCATCATGCGTCGCCACGCTGAGTCGCTTACCCAGTCTGCCAGCGAAATGGCGACGACATCTACCCAGGTGTCCAATGATTCTGCAGCGCAAAGTGAGTCGGCATCGAGTATGGCAGCTGCAGTCGAAGAGCTGACGGTTAGCATTAGCCAAGTCAAAGATAATGCGGGCGATGCCCAGCAGTCTGCACTTCAGGCGGAGTCGCTGTCGAATGAGGGAGCCGAGGTGATTCGAGGGGCGGAAAAGGAAATTCTTGGTGTGGCTGAAGAGATTCGTGCTACTTCCAAGGTGATTGCAGCGCTGGGCGAAGAGTCGCAACGCATTTCCAGCATTGTGTCGGTGATACACGATGTGGCTGATCAGACCAACCTGCTTGCACTGAATGCTGCTATCGAGGCCGCACGGGCTGGCGAACAGGGGCGTGGCTTCGCGGTGGTTGCTGATGAAGTACGTAAGTTGGCTGAGCGTACCAGTGGCGCTACCCGAGAGATCACCGACATGATTCAGCGTATTCAGCAATGCTCAAAGGATTCGGTCAGCGGTATGGATCGCGCTGTGAACAAGGTGGAAGAAAGTGTGCAGCTGGCTGGCAATGCGGGCGCTGCTATTGGCGGAATTGCTACCAGTGCGGTGGGTGCAGAGCGCGCAGTCAGCGTCATTTCATCTGCATTGCAAGAACAAACCAGTGCTAGTTCGCAAATTGCCAGCAATGTAGAGCGTATCGCGCAAATGGCAGAGGAAAATAGCACCGCGGCAAAGCTTTCTGCTCAATCAGCCCGCGCGCTGAGCCTGCTTGCGGAAGAGATGCGCAAGGAAGTAGCACGTTTTCGCTTGCGCCCGAGTTAGTTTGTTTGGTGCTAGACGCGAATACATCAAACCAGCTAGCGCAGTAAGCCCTGGCTTAGGTTTCTTTAACGGAGAATTCTGCAGGATGGGTTTCTGTTTTGTCCGCCTGCCCAAAATGCTTTGAACAGGCGTTTTAAGACATCTGTACGAGCTGGTTTGACGTCACTGTCTAGCGTTTACGCAAAATCACGCTGCCTACTGAATAGCCGGCACCAAAGCTCGAGATGATGCCAAGGCTGCCGGCAGACAAGTCTTCGTTGTGCAGGTGGAAAGCGATGATGGAACCCGCGCTTGAGGTGTTGGCATACTGGTCGAGAATCACCGGAGCTTCTTCCACTGTTGCGTCGCGTTCTAAAAGGCGGCGGGTGATCAAGTGGTTCATACCCAGATTGGCTTGGTGTAGCCAGAAGCGCTGCACGCTGGTCGGTACCAGGTTCAGGCCCAGAAGATGGCTGGCGATATGCTCGGCCACAAGGGGGCAGACTTCCTTGAATACCTTACGGCCTTCCTGCATGAAGAGCTTGTCGCGCAGGTCGCCGGTTTTATCTTCGGTGCGGTTCAGAAAGCCAGCGTTGTTTCGGATGTTGTTGGAGAACTGGGTTGCGAGTTTGGTACCCAGGATTTCCCACCCTTTGACACTGGCTGTGCTGGGCGTCTCGACAATGACTGCCGTGCAAACATCGCCAAAGATGAAATGACAATCGCGGTCGCGCCATTCGAGGTGAGCAGAGCAGATTTCCGGGTTGATCATCAGTACTGCGCGGGCGCTGCCGTTTTTTACTGCATTGGTGGCTTGCTCAATGCCAAACGTGGCGCTGGAACAAGCCACATTCATATCAAACGCCCAGCCATCAATACCCAGTGCACTTTGTACTTCTATTGAAAGGGCTGGGTAGGCGCGCGGCATATTGCTGGCGGCGCAGATGACACCGTCGATATCCGCAGCTGTCTTGCCGGCTTGTGCCAGAGCCTGCTTGGCTGCGGTGACTGCCATTTCGGCCATGATCGACAGCGTTTCGTTTGTACGCGGTGCAATACGCGGACACATGCGGTCGGGGTCGAGAATACCTTCCTTGTCGATTACATAGCGCTGCTTGATGCCAGATGCTTTTTCGATGAACTCAACGGAAGACTCGGCACGTGCTTCGACTTCACCCTTGGCAATGGCTTCGGCATGCTGGGCATTCCAGCGGCGGATATATTCATTGAAGCTGCTTACCAGTTCGGCATTGCTGATTGCATGGGGGGGGGTATAAAGGCCTGTACCGGTAATAAGGGCGTTCTGCATATAAACCTTTGATTTGCCTGATTGATACCCACCTATCAAGCAACTGGTGGGTAGAATGGCCGAATGATATCAGATGGCTAAGTGGTGATTTCCCTGCATTTGCAAAATGCAACAAATGACCTGCTAGGTGGTTTTCCACGCTGGCTAGCCCTTCTTGTGGGATACGTTTTTTGCTGCCAATCAGCATAGTCCTAGGTATCGTAGGATAGATAGGCGTTATTGACTGATGTTACGCAGTGCATACGATAACCTGTCGCCATGAAGAACAAAGAACTCGATTTGTACACCGACTATTTGCTGAGCACGTTTGGTGCGGCGACAGCAACGGGCTTGTCGGCGATGG
>NZ_PDZH01000201.1 GCF_002735695.1 Chitinimonas sp. BJB300 | reverse complement strand
GTGCCGTGGAAAGCTTTCTGGTGCGTATGGTTGATGGTGAGCCTGCACTGTTGCTCGACCCATCGTGCAAGACACTGCGCAAGGGCTTCAATGGTGGCTACCAGCTACGCAAGATGCAGGTAGCAGGCGAAGAGCGATACACCGAGAAGCCGGACAAGAACCGGTTTTCTCACCCGCATGATGCGTTGCAATACGTCGCATTAGGGCATTTGGGCAATCCAGGGAATGACGAATCCAAGGACAGGACCAAATCACGGCGTGCACATGGGTACAAGGCGGAATAAGTCTGGCTGCGGCTAAACTTGTTGCCGCCATGTTAATAATGGTAGCTATTCATTGGATTACACACTAATAGAAAGCGTACTTATAAAAATTAGCAGGGGAACTTTATTAATACCGTCTTAACATAGCAATAATATACATGAACAGAAATGTTTTATGAGGCATTTATTCAACAGTATGCAAGAAATCAATTTGCGTTACCTAAAATTAATTAGGCTTAGCTTAATATCTATTGTGCTTGTTATTGGAAGTGCAGCAGTTGCTTCTCCCAAATTCGTTTACAGAGCGGTTGCTAGAATTCCTGAGCAACGTCCGGAGAAGATTTTTCAAGAGGGTTTTAAATCAAAAGGAGAAAATGACAACGTCGCAGCACATACAGCCGGCTATTCTCTTGTTGGTTCAGGTGCAGACAGTGCCTTTATATCTACAGCATCAAGCTTAGCGTATTTAGATGATTTAAGAGAGGATGGCGTACTTCCAAGTAGGATATATATTTATACTATACGAGCAGATCAGAATTTCTATTCCATCAATAAATCTCTTAAAAGAATTCCGGATTATGAGACTGTTATGAATCAGTATGATTTAAGCTTTGATATTGATCCAGAACATCAGGAATATTTAGCATTAAGACAAATCCCAACTCAGAATATTGTCAGTGCGCAGGCTGCTACTTGGGATGCAGAACAAGAAAGCTATGTCGTGGATCAAAGTAGAAGTTTTTCCAATCCATATTATGTAGAGGCGGAAACGTTTGCCAATGCTGAAGGTTATCATAGGGTTATATTTGATCAAAGTACATTTGTAGTAAGCGCAAATGCTACGGGAGCTTGCAGTGTTTCAGGCCCATCGTCCTTGGGGAAACGGAAAAAGAGACGTACTGGTTCCGCATGTTTTATCCACCTCGGATTTTGTCCTGAAGCAATAGAAGGTGAACTAGTTGCGGATGGTGCCAATGGCTGCTTTCAAACTAAAAAGATATCGATAAACAAGTATGGCCCCTATAAGGCCAATTGTAACGTGCTTAGCTATTATATTAACTGTTATCTATATGAACAAAAAACAGATAATTATGTTGGCAGATTTGCAGGCAACTTTTATCCGTTCACTTTTTTTGGAAGAAACTGGGGAAGTAACATTTACTTTTCTGAAGCAGTAAGCGCTTTGGTTGGGAAAGGCGATAAATATGGTATCAAATTCAGCGTTGGTGGTTTTGTAGATAGTGTGGTAGTAGATACCGGCTATGGGAAGATTACAGCTGGAGATGCAGGACTATGTGCTATTGGAGGAGGTGGCGGTTTAGATGGGGCCTTTTTACCCTAATACAAACCGGTTTTCGCACCCGCACGATGCTTTGCAGTATGTGGCGTTGGGGCACATCGGTAATCCTGGAGCGGAGCGGAGCGGAGTGACAGTGGCAGAGCTAAGTCTCGTAGTTCACGAAGCTATAAGACGGCATAACCCAGTAGTTGCCTGAATTACCACCCAATCAACTATTTAGGCTTTTCGTCTATACACAATCAAATAGCTTAAACCGATAATGTGATTCATTTTAGCCACATGTAATCTAACGCAGGGAAGTAAACGATCACTCCCATGTGGTCATGCTTGCGATAGTGGAAAAACGAGCAGGTAATTGGCCTGCAATTGAAGTGGGTGTGGCTACGGTTACCAAGACAGCTCAGTGCTGACCCCGATTCGGGGCAGATGCCCTATTGAAAACAGAAAATCTATACCTCTACACTCTGTTCCTAACCAGTAGCGTCCTATTGGCTATCTTGAATAAAAAGGAGATGACAACAATGCAAGCACTCAACACCACCGAAATCGATCAAGTCACAGGCGGTATTTCACCGATTATTATTGGAGCATGTATATCTGGAGGGGCTGTATTGGCGGCTGCATTCATTAATGGCATCTTTGGCCTCTTCAGAAAGTAAGGATTGGCCTTGAACAGCATAACGTAGAAAACAGAGCGAAAGTTGTGTTTCCTACCTTTTACTGTTTAAACTCAAGGCAGTCCAAGGGATGACAATTTCAAAGAGAGACCTAAATCACGGCGTTCGCACGGATACAAGGCAGTTTGAGATACTTTGAATAAAATACCGTGAATGGCTAGAGGTAGCACATTCACGGTTATCGTCAGGCAACTAGCTTTCAAGTATTACTGCGGTAAGCCAAGCTGTGTTTTCAACTCAGTGATTGCTGCTTTGTTAAAGTGAATCTGTGGGTCGACTATTTTGGTTTCTTTGTCAAAATAGGCTGAAGCTTCAGGGGTGATGGTATAACCCATTTGAGTAATCACTAACTTGGCTCCCGCTTTTAAGTAGGTTGAGTTGAATAGCTGACTCTCCACATTTAGTGATGCAGGAAGACTAAAGAAATAGTGAGTATTCTGCGTAGATAACAAGCCTTTGGTCTGAGTTTGACGGTATTGTCCTTCACCAATCGATGCGCCATCAGGTTTGCAGTCTTGCGTTACTTTATAAACTTCGACCTTGCTGTCGCCAACGAGTTTTAAGCCAACTTTGATCGGTGAAAATCCCAACGGTACTTTGCGGAAGAAGCAGTACAAACCTGTTGCATCATCTTTCGAGACGGTAACGTTTGAATTCTGCAATGGTGTATTCGCTGGCAGGATAATATGGGTGCGCAAACCAATTGATCCTGTTGAGAATTTATTATCACCAAATGCATCAACCAGTTTTGCACCAGAAGGTAATACACCATCCATGGCCTCGCCAGTGCTGAAAAACATACTGTTTTTCATCGGTTGATTAGCCAAATCAATTTCTTCGAGTTGAAATCGATAGGTAGGTTGATCAGGATCAGACTTGTGCGTTAACCAGCCGGGGTTCGTCCAAGCAGTAAATTGGTTAGAAAGGGAAATATTCCCTAGCCAGTCTTGCACACCAAATTGATGGTCTTGTCTGTCTAATGCATAGGCAACTTGCGGCGAGAGTAATTGATGCAGAAATACTGGCGAAACTGCTGAACGCTTTGGATCATGATTGTCCGTAATACGGCCGTCTTTATCCATCACAGTATTCAGTACCGATACAGCACCTAAATTTCCAAGGCGATCGACATCAACATGTAGACTATATACATCGCCGTCTATTAAACGCTTGACCGCCGGGGCAGGTGTCGGGGCAGGTGTCGGAGCCGGTGTCGGTGCCGGTGCCGGTGCCGGAGCCGGTGTCGGAGCCGGAGCTGGTGTCGGTGTCGGAGTAGTCGGTTGGCTATCGCCCCCACCACCACATGCAGTTAGAGCAAAGCAAAGCGACAAACTTGCAGCAAGTACCGTGGTTTTTCTGTTCATAAAGTTGCTCAAAAAGTAATTTCATTAATTCGAATATAGGGCAACCAGTTAGGCACTCAAAATAACGGCAAGGTGAGTTGTCCACTGTTTGCTATGACGGAGGTATGACAAGTACATACTTATACATGAGGATATTAGGGATTTCTGCAGCTACTAATTGAGGATTTCCCCTACTTCTTAATGGTATTTTTTACGGAAACAAACGCCTTCTTCCCGTAAGTCTGGTCATCTGATTACGAGTCAACTTGTCTAGGGGACTTGATTGAAGGTAAGGGCTGGCGGGTGGTTGAAGTGTTGCCGGGGCAAGCAGAACTCTCGCGCTGGATTAGTAAAACACCGGGGGCGCGCTCTAGATTTGCGCCCATGAGCGCTCCCGATCCAAGCCAAACCTATGGCCAGTCTTGCCGCTACGAGCAAGACGCCTACATTTCTCACTTTCTCCCGAAACAAACACCGGTAACGACCCCTACATTGCCGCCATTCCAGACCAGCAGGATGGCCAGACATGCAGGGTAGTACCGACACAATCCAAGACACCGGCAAGGCCCAGCGGCAATACGGGCTGATTCGCCACTACACCTACCTCAATGGTGATCCCTGCCTCGTTATTCGGCCTGTCGTGCCAAGGCTGGGCGCCACTGCCTTCGCTGTGCGCCAAGACGATATCTGGCGCTGGCGTACCGACGTGGAAGACGTGCGCATGGTGGTGCATGCCGCCATCAAGGCGTCCAACGTCCTACGTCTCGACCACACCCCGCAAACCTGGACGCAGATCATCACCGTGATTCAAGACGGACTGGATGAATTGCACACGATGCCACCGGCCCCCAAGGAGAAACGCCAGGTTGTTGGTGAGTTAGAGGTGTTTGCCAATGGCCGACGCTTTACCAAGGACATCTACCAGTGACTGACATGGCAGATGACCGTCTGGTCAACGTCAAGGTACACAAGCGCGTCGACCCGATTGCGGCCGAGGCTGGCCGGTCCTTCCTGGGCCGGGGTGATGACCAGGCGCAACCCGACAATGACCCGCTCGATAGCCCACCGATGCAGGCGCTGTTCCGTCGATTGATGGGCTTTACCCGGCGCGAAATGGATTTACAGGCCGAGAACCGGGTACAGATGGCCATCGACCACGACTATTACGACCACATTCAATGGGCGGTTGATGACGCGGTCACGCTTGAGTCGCGGGGGCAATTGCCTGCGGTCTACAACAAGATCG